>JAJZSX010000143.1 GCA_021849435.1 Actinomycetes bacterium
GTTCTCGGTCGCGGGTGGCGACACGGCCTCGGCGCTCGCTGCGGGTTGCTCGGTGATCGTGAAGGCGCACCCCGGGCACCCCGTGTTATCGCGTCGCACGGGTGAGGTGGTGGCCGCAGCCCTTCAAAACGCGGGGGCGCCCGCCAGCACGTTGCAGCTCATCTTCGGCGAGGACCAGGGCGTGTCGATGCTCCGAGACGAGCGCATCCGTGCGGGATCGTTCACCGGATCGATCCGCGCGGGACGACTACTCGCCGACGTGGCCGATGGCCGGGAGACGCCGATCCCCTTCTACGGCGAGCTCGGCAGCGTGAACCCGCAGTTCGTCACGCGCGCCAAGCTCGAGAACGACCTCGACGCGCTCTGTGCGGGTTTCGTCGCGAGCGTGTCGTCATCGGCGGGCCAGTTCTGCACGAAGCCAGGTTTTCTATTCGTGAGCGATGCGCTCGCCGTGGCCGGTCCCATCCGTGACGCGGCGGAGCGGGTGGGTGAGCATCGGATGCTGAACCCGCGAATCGGGCAGGGCTATCGGAATCGGCGCAGCACCGTTCTCGAGACCCCCGGTGTCGAGGTGATCGCGCCCGGCACAGTGCGCGTCGACGAGGACGGTGAGCACTGGGTGACGCCCACGATCGTGTCGGTGAACGTCGAGACGCTCGAGGCGGCCGGCGCACGGCTGCTCGACGAGTCTTTCGGTCCGCTCGCAATCGTCGTGAACTACGAGGACGAATCGACACTCGCGAGTCTCGCCGGGCGCCTGTTCCCCGGTAACCTCACCGGCGGTGTGCACGCGCTCGACAACGAGTCCACGCCCGAACTCGCCGCGCTGATCGACCAACTGCACCGGTGCTCGGGCCGCGTGCTCTTCAACGGCTGGCCGACCGGTGTCGCGGTGACCCCCGCGATGCAGCACGGCGGACCGTGGCCCTCGACCACCGCCGACGCCACTTCGGTCGGCACCGCTGCGATAGGACGATTCCTGCGCGCCGTGAGTTACCAGAATGTCCCCCAGCATCTCCTGCCGCCGGCGTTGCGTGACGATAACCCGTGGGGTGTGCCCCAGCGGATCGCCCCGGCCGGTGAGTCGTCGACGTGGGGCGACCGGGCGCTTACCTAGACACAACGGTACTCAGTGATGTGGCAACCGCTGGCGGATCCGGTAGAGCTCGGCCGCGGCCACGAGATCCTCCCAGGGCATGCCGGAACTCTTGAAGACCCGGGGTCGGGTACGGTCGACGGCGACCGCACCGGTCACGATGTCACGCATCGCGACCAAGGCTGAGCCTCGCAGCCGGTCCTCGCCAATCGCCATAATCACGTCGCCGGCCTCGCGCAGTGCGACGGCGGGGTCCTCGACCACCACCTGGCTGCGCGCCATCGTTGTGGCGTCGAGCTCGCGCGCGTCGGGCTCGTGCGAGCCCACCGCGATGACGAGCGCGTCATCGCCGATGGTGTCGCCGTCGAAGAGCGGCGCGCGAGCGGTCGTCGCACAGACGACGACGTCGGCGCTCGAAACGTCGTGGGGTGAACCGAGGCGTGCCGGTTGACCGCTCGTGATGAGACGATTCACGAGGACCGCGCTGCGGCGCGGCTCGCGGGCGATGATGCTCACGGTGGCGACGTCGCGCACGACGCGCATTGCCTCGACGTGTCCCCACGCCTGGGTGCCCGAACCGAAGACGACGAGGTGCTCGACTCGTTCGGGCGCCAGGTAATCGGCTGCGGCCGCGGAAACGGCGGGGGTACGTAGTGCGGTGAGCGCCCGGCCGTCGATCATCATGACGGGCACGAGCGTGGCGGCGTCCATCAGGACGTAGATGCCGTGGATCCGGTCCAGTCCGCGCGCGGGGTTCTGCGGGGCTACCGTCGACACCTTCGCCCCGACGAACTCGCCGAAGTGCGAGGGCATGTAGAGCAGCTGACCATGATCGAGGACGTCGATCACCCGCGCCAGGTCGGCCGCGGGGTCGAGTCCGTCGAGCAAGTCACGTTGGATAGCCCGCACCGTCTGTTCCATGCTGAGCGAGGCCAAGAGCTCCTCACCCGACACCCAGTCCATCGACGAATCCGTCACAGGAGGAACCCGAGGCCGATCGGATCGGCGGGGTCGATCCTGAAGACACCCGCACCCGTCGGGTAGGCCATGCCCGTGATCGAGGGGATGATCGATCCGGGCGGCCCCGAGTCGGCGGGTCGGAATCGTCCGATGAAACGGGTGCCCAGGATGGAGTCGTGGGTGAGTTCATGTTCATCGTCCAGACGTCCGTCGTCGGCGAGCAGGGCCAGGCGGGCGGCGGTCCCCGAACCGCATGGTGACCGGTCGATCCGTCCGTCGGCGAAGACGGTGACGTTTCGCTGGTGGGGCCCGCGTTCGTCCGCGCCGAGGTCGTCGACGATGATGGTGCCGTAGATACCGCTCAGGCGAGGGTCGCTCGGGTGCATTGCGTCCGCGGTGTCGTTGAGCGCCCACTTGATCTCACGGCCCAGCGCGCGCAGCACCGCGACGTGCGCTGGCGCGACCTCGAGTCCGAGCGCCGAAGCAGATACCGACGCGTAGAACGCGCCGCCCCAGGCAATGTCGACAAGCACGGGACCGATGGAGATATCCACGGTGACGTCGCGTCGCACCGGATAGGTCAGCACGTTCTCGAAGGTCACGGAGGTGACGACGCCGGCGACCTGGGCGACGTGGGCCACGACCCGGCCCGACGGCACGTCGATGGTGACCGGGGTCACACCGTGCGGGTCGCCGATGACCCGGCCACTCTGAATCGCCCAGGCACCCAACGCGATCGTTCCGTGACCACAGGCGGTCGAATAACCGTCGTTGTGAAAGAACAGCACTCCAAAATCGGCGCCCGAGTCGTCGGGGGCTACGATGAAGCCCCCGTACATGTCCGGGTGACCGCGCGGCTCTCGACAGAGCGCCACGCGCACGGCGTCCACCTCGCGCGAACCCTGGGCGAAGACGCGTTTGGCCGCGACGGTCGCGCCATCGATTGGCGCGAAGCCCGCCTCGACGATCCGAAAGGGTTCACCGGCGGTGTGGTAGTCGGTGTAGGGGATCGCGTGGGGGCCCGACGGCACGTCAGCGAACCGCCCTGGTCCCACCTGACGCCTCGGACGGGACCGTCATCGTCGGCCGGCCTGCGCGCTGAACAGGGGAGCGCCGAGTGCGTCGACGTCGACGACGACGCCAAGTCCCGGCGCGTCGGCTCCGCTCACCGAGCCCCGTCCGTCACTCGAGCGCGGCGAGTAGCCCGCCAGGTGTTCGAGCACCCAGTCATTCATGTACGACGCAGCGAACAGCAGTTCGGGGTCGGTGCTCGCGGCGAGGTGGCTCACCGCCGCCGTCGTTAGGTCGCCTCCCCAGGTGTCCTCGATGGTCATGCGTACCCCCAGGGATTCACAGAGGTCGCGCATGAACCTCGCCTTGGTGAGCCCGCCCACGCGACTGATCTTGAGGTTTATCGCCTCCATGGCTTTGGCGTAGTAGGCACGGATCAGCGCTTGGGGGTCGGTAATGACCTCGTCGAGGACCATCGGCAGGGTGGTGCGCTCGCGCACGATTAGGCACTCTTCGAGGGTCCGGCACGGCTGTTCGAAGTAGACGCGGTCCATACCGTCGAGCAGTCGAGCCGCGATCACCGCGTCCTGGAGCCGCCAGCCGCAGTTGGCGTCAGCGACTATTACGTCGTCGGCATCGGTCACCGTGACGATGGCGGCCACACGCGATGCGTCATCGTGCGGGTCGGCGCCGACCTTGAGCTGGAAGCGACGAGTCCCTTCAGCCTTTCGCGCGGTGACGTGCTTGGCCATCTCCTCGGTCGAGTCGAGCGGCACCGCGACGTAGAGAGGCAGGTCGTCGTGGCGGCGACCGCCGAGCAAGGTGTAGACGGGCTGGCCGACGACCTTGCCGTAGGCATCCCAACAGGCGATGTCGACAACCGATTTCGCGTAGCCGTGACCCGACAGCGCAGCGTCCATCGTGTGGTTGATCAACCCGAGGTTCTCGACGTCTAATCCAAGGAGAGCCGGCGCGAACTCAGCGATGACCGACGGCGCTCCGGAACCGTAACCGGGCAGGTAGTTGGGACCGAGTGGACAGACCTCGCCGAAGCCCTCGACACCCGACTCGGTCGTGACCCGCACGACGGTGCTTCGTAGTGTGCGAATCGTGCGCCCACCAGACATCACGTAGTCGCCGTGGGCGTAGGTCAAGTCGTAGGAATAGACATCGATACGCTGGATTCTCGACATCGTTGGAATGTACCACATATTACAGAACGTCGGTGTGCTCGTTGGTTGGGTTCGACGGGACGCGCACGTGGTTGCTCTCATCACTGCGTCAGTTTTGCCATCACCTCGTGCATTGGCCGCAGGTCTCTCGCGGTTCCGTCGACAACCCGAGGGTTCCGTACAACACTCGACGCGACTCGACTCGAGCGTGCCTGGCGCTCGGTGGTCAAGTTGGCTGGTGTCGTCATGAACAACTACGGGTCTCCGCTGTGATCGCGAGCGTGAGATCGACCGCACCATTGATAGCAAGGTTGAGTGACAAACGCGCGACAGGCGAACCTATGGGGCAGCGTTGCTGAAGACCGGTAGTCAGAGCGCGGTCCTCGCCGCGTTTGGCTGCTAGGCTGGGTGTCCCATCGCGGGGTGGAGCAGTCTGGTAGCTCGTCGGGCTCATAACCCGAAGGTCGTAGGTTCAAATCCTACCCCCGCCACCAACGAAAGTGCAGGTCAGGGCCGGTGCGAGAGCACCGGCCCTTCTGCTACCCGCAGATCCATCTCATGGACCATGCCATGAATGCAGCCTCTTCGGATTTCGGTGGTGGGACGTTCGACAGCGACTCTCAGATGGGTTTGACGGCGTCGAGGAGCGCCCAGACCCCGAAGTTGCGGATCGATGTGGAGTCGAACGCTGGCCACGTCCCCATGAACCCTCGGCTTGACATCTGTTAGCTACCTTACTAAGTTTGTAAGGTGGCTAACGAAATGACGGACCCTCAGCACGAGTCAGCCGGGGCATGGGCGAAGAAGTATTACCTCGCATCGCGACTGGTGATGGAATCCGTTCTGCGCCTCCACGATCTCGGCCCCACGCAGTGGTACGTGCTGTACCACCTTGCAACGGTGGGCGAGACCCCGCAGAGTGGCCTCGTCGCCCTGCTCCAGGTCGAACGAGCGACCCTCACTGGCGTGGTCGCTGCCTTGGTCCGCAAAGGGCTGCTTGTTCAGGAGCCGAGCCGCACCGATCAGCGACAAAAGGTACTGAGGCTTACTCCGGCCGGTGCCGCGTTGTGGCGAAAGCTGCCCGATCCGATAGCCCTGATTCTGGACACTGCGTTCGATGGCATCGCTGCGTCTGACGTGGAAACCACTGTCCACGTGCTTCGTACCGCCACCGGCAAGCTCCATGACCTCCTTTCGAAAGGTACACCATGACCATTCTCATCACCGGTGCCACCGGATTGGTCGGCTCTCGCCTCATTCCACGCCTCGTCGATGCGGGGTACGACTGTCGTGCACTCGTGCGACCCGGTAGGCCCCTCCCTGAAGGCGTCCCGTCGGTCGCGGGCGACCTCTTGGATCCGACCACCCTCCCGGAGTCCGTGGAGGGAATCTCCGCCGTGATCCACCTAGCGGCCGTTCTACGGACCCCAGATCCGGAGCAGATACAGCGAGTCAACATCGACGGCACCCACAACCTCATCACAGCGGTCCGGAACCATGCCCGCGAGGCACGAATAATCATGGCTAGTACCAATCTCGTCTATGACGAACGTCTGCCGTGGCCAGCGCGTGAAGGCGATCCTGTTGACCCGAATCGGCCCTACCCGGCCAGCAAGGTCATTGCCGAGCAGGAACTTCGGCGCAGCGGCCTGACGTGGAGCGTCCTGCGGTTCGCCTTCGTCTACGGCGACGGCGACGGCCATCTTCAATCGGCACCCGGGCTCTTGGGGTCATGGAGGTGGCATCCTGCCGCCACGTTGAGTTTGATCCACCACCGCGACATCGCTACCGCCATGCAACTTGCCCTCACCGGAGTTCTAGATCGGCGGATCGTCAACCTCACGGATGACGCTCCTACCTCGGTCTACGAGATCGCCCGCATCGTCGGCACCGACTACCCCACATCAGCTCAGCCCCTTGAAAACCCCTGGAACGGGCACGTCGATGGAACTCTCGCCAGAAGTCTCGGCTTCACTCCTACGGTGCGTAGCGTCTACCAAGCTGCCGACGAGGGGTCTCTATAGACCGGATTGTAACCCGAAGGTCGTAGGTTCAAATCCTGTCCCGCCACCAAGAGAATTTCAGATCAGATCCGGTGCGAAAGCACCGGATCTTCTGTTGGAACCGAGGTGATGGTTGCGTCGTAAGTCATGCTGATGAACGTAACTGGGCGAGTTGACCTTCGATCATCG
>JAJZSX010000144.1 GCA_021849435.1 Actinomycetes bacterium
CGATCTGTCATGAAGTAGGGCTTACCGACGAAATTTGTTAGCGGTTTCGACGGGACAACGTAGTTAACTACGGATTCTCCCCGGTGCTGACGGCGGTGGGTTTCCCGACAATTAACGCTCAGCTGCGCTCGGAGAATGTTCACTAATGCCCTGACGGACCTGGGTTCGATTCCCAGCACCTCCACTCGCAAGTTCGGCCTTTAGACCGAACAGTGGTGCGTATTCCCCTCGTCGGTTCAACCTATTCTCCAAGGACAACCGAGCGAGAGTAGCGCACCAGGCGCCAGACTCTCAGGCCGAACAGGTTCCACTCTCGCCATCGCCAGCATGGCCCGTTGACGCTCGAGGGCCCTCATATGATCATCGCTGGTTGCCAAGTGGTCAGCGGATCGCTACCGCCACGGCCGTGAAGTGAAGTCCGGCTCCCACCAACGTCAACGCGTGGAACAACTCGTGGTAGCCAAACACCTTCGGCCAGAGTCGCGGTCGCTTCGCCCCGTACGCGACGGCCCCCGCGGAGTAGGCGAGCCCTCCGGCCACCACGAGGGCGAAGCACGTCGCTCCTCCGCCCCGGTAGATCTGGGGTAGAACTGCCACCGCGGCCCAGCCCACCACGAGGTAGGGCAACGTATTCGCCCACTTGGGCGCGTCGAGCGCCAACTGGCGGATGGCGATGCCCACGACTGTGCCAGCTCCGATCACGATCAGGAACACGGTGCGAATCGTTCCGTGCATCGTCAACCCTGCCACCGCGAGATATGTCCCCGCGATCGCGAGGAAAATCGCCGAGTGGTCCGCCCGGCGCCACGCCCGGCGTCGAGCTGGCGACCAGTTCACGCGATGGAAGATGGCGCTGGTGAGCATCATGACGTCGACACCCACCACGTAGAAGAGTGCCCAACCGACCTGGGCCCAGTTGTGCGCCCGCACGATCAGGATCGGCGAGCATCCCAACAAGACCACGGCGCCTACCGCGTGCAGCCAACCGCGCAGGGCCGGCTTGACCACTACCTGCTCGTCAGAAGCCCCTGACGTGGGGTCGTCGGCGTCGAAGGATCGGATGTCGTCGGCCATCACGAGAAGGGCGCGAGTCGCGCGAAGGTTCGGCCGGTAACCGCGGGGCTCTCACCGTCAGCGAGGAAGCGCACTCGCGACGTCGTTCCGGTCGTCACGACGAGAATTCGTGCCGCGCTGTCGACCACAGTGAACCACTCGCCGCTCGGGCTCCACGCGGGACCCGATAGCGAATACTCCGGTGGCACGGCGACGGAAAGTAGCGTTCTCTTCGTGCTGCCCACGGTCATCGTCAGATGCAGTGTGTCCAACGACACGTGCGACTCCACTACCTGACCATGGGGACCGACACCGTTGGTCGTCGTCGTAGAGGGCGCCCACGCGACGTCGGTCACGACGCCCGTGGCGACGTCGACCATCTTTCGCCAGTGGTTCGAGTCCACACTCGTCGCGTCAAGGTGACCATCGGACAGCCATCGCAAGGCGGGGGGCATGGTCTTACCCTTTCCCCACTCAACGCAGAAAAACCGCACGGACGTGCCACCGCCCGCGGCGACCGCTTCGACGCAGCTCTGTTTGCCCGTCGGTGTCGCCTCGCCTAACGCGGTGAACGCCACCGTTCCCGAGATGCTCGCGTCGGGATGTGAGCGCAGCGACGAGTACGTCGGGATCTTATTGAAGACCCCCGGCGTACCGCCCAATGCAAGGAACCCCGCGACGACCACGAGAGTCACACCAGCCAGGGAGAAAAGGATCCACCACGGGCCTCGCGTACGGACGCCGGCCGGGCTATTCGCGGGTCTGTCAGCTGGGTCCAACGGAACTCCTCGCCGCGCCTCGACGAACTTTCGTCGCCGCATTGACCGTACCACCGGCGACTCACGGTGAATCCGAGCGGAATGATGCGCTAACGCCTCAACGGATCCAGTAGCGGCGCACGGCGTGTCCCGCTTCGCTGATGACGATGTTCTGCAGCTCTCCTCCCGCTCGCTCGATCACGGCGGCGGAGCCGACGTTTTTGTCATCGCACGTGACCAGCACGTCCTGTACGCCCGCGGCCCGCACGAGCACCAGGGACTGGGCGAGGATCTGACTGGCGTATCCCCGGCGGCGATGGGCCGGACGCACGCAGTAGCCGATGTGGCCACCCTCATGAAAGAGGAACTCGTTCAGTCCGTAACGTACCGACGTCCTTCCCACGACGACTCCGTCAACGACCGCCACTAGGAAATTACCTCGCACTTTCAGGGGGGCGACGATCTCCCCCTGACCACGCGCCTCCCACGCGGCGACGTGCTCGATCCAGGTGGTGGAGTCCTCATAGCCGAGCAGAAACGAGAAGTCGTCGGCGACGAGTTCTCGATGCGCGGTGAAGACCTCACGCTCATCGTCTCGTCGCAGGGGTCGAAGGCGTAGAGACATGGCGGCACGCTAGCATCCGCCCCGTGGCGAGTCAGACGACGAGGGCGTCGACGAAGGACTGAGGCTCGTCGACGGTCACGATGAAGCGTCGACTCCGCGTCAAGTCGAGAGCCAGAGCGTCGCCACGGCGCGTGATCAGAGCAGCACGCTTGAACAACGTCAGGCTCCCGCGATAGCCGAGCCCGCCCATGCGCCACATCGGGGCCTGGACGACGGACGCACCAAGGATTTCACGCGCCTCGAACGATTGGACGATGATCCCGTTCGGACCGTAGAGGACGTCAAGATTACGGCCGTCGGGGGTGTCGACGACGCGCACGACAACGCAACTCGACAGCCATGCGACAATTGCAATCGTCGGTAGCGCCACCATCCGCAATACCCGCTGGCATCGGTTGAGCAACTGACCCAGACGACCGTGGCGCTGGTGGCGCCGACGCACGAGAACCCCGAAGGCCCCCAGGGCGAGTAGGCCCGTCAACTCCCTCGTGGCGAGACGCTCTTCAATCACGATCGGGTTGGCGCTCATAGCCGCACTGTAGGCGCAACGCGCTCGCGACGCCAAACGGTCAGGCGTCGTAGATCACATCAATACGATCTCCGTCACACTGAGTCGACCAGCCGCGCCACGAGAACGATTTGACGTTGGGGGACTTGATGAGGTGACGCGCGAAGGCACCTTTGGCCGCCTTCGCGTCGTGACCCGCGAGCCGTCGGTCACGGGCGTGGCGAAACGTGACCGTAACGACATGCGTCGCACCCAGATCCCCCTCATAAAACGCCGACCGATGCTCGACAGGCAGGAGGTCATACACGACCCGTCCCGTGGCGTGGCGCGCCAGGCTCGAGGCAAGCACCGGTCGCCACAAAGACGCCACGGACGATCCGCACAACCGGGCGGCCATCTTGAGCCGGTAGTCGGCGACGAGGTCGTCACCAGCGTTCAGACCGTAAAGACCCGAGGGAACGATGAGTCGCCGACGCTGCGCAGTGCTCAACGTCTCGGGTTCGAGGTGGGACCACACAACGCCGCTGTAGCGCTGCCAGGCTGGCCGCAGCGGGGCGTCACCGGCCAGCAGGGCGAGTACGGCGTCGCGGGCGCGCTCGAGGAGCGCTCCGCGCACGCCGAGCGTCGCCTCGAGTTCACCAGCCGACGATCGCTGAACCACCTCGCCCAAACGCCGCACTACCTCGAGGCGCACCGTTGCAAGCTCCTCATCGAACTCTCCGCGGCGCGCGCGATATGACCCGCCGGGCAGCTTGCCTTCCGATGGCGGCAGCAAAACGAGGGGCGACGGCACGGCCCCTCAAAGTAGCGGAGACTACGCCGCGCTTAGTTCACGAGGGTTGATGCCGCTGGAGCGGAGGAAGCCGCGAACCTTGACCACCTGATCCTCGGTCAGGTCACGCGCCCGCGTGGACCCGAAGGAGATGGTCTCGCCGTCGACAGTGACGGCCCAATTGCCCCGATGCGTCTCGTGCACGTCGCCGAAGCGAGCCAGCAACGAGATGACGTCATGCCACTGAATGTTGTGGTTGAGCGGGTGGCCGAAAATCTTGAGCAACGTCAGTCGGTGGTGATGGTCCAACTTGATCGACATCCTCATCCCCTCACTGAGGGCGAGGTATCCCGCCCTCACCTCTCACTGTCCACCCTCTCGGAGACGAAGTCAAGTAGTCCGACGAGCTCGACGTGCTCGGTCATGGGGAAAAAATCGAACACCATCAGGTCACTCAAGCGAAATCCACCTGAGAACGCCTTCAGGTCACGAGCGAAAGTTGAGGCGTCGCACGACACATAGACGATGCGCCGCGGTTGGCGACGTGTGAGGGTCGCCGCCACCCCCTTGACGAGCCCGGCGCGCGGCGGGTCGAGCACGACCACGTCACCACGCGCAACTGTGTCGTTGACGGATCGCGGCGTCACCATCCACTCGCGCACCTTGACCTGGGACAAGCCGTCAGCGTTTCGCCGGGCGTCGCGCACCGCGTAGGGAGAAGACTCGACGGCGGTGACTTTACCGGTCGGTCCCACTCGCTTGGCCAGCGGAATCGCAAAGAGACCCACGCCACTGAAGAGGTCCACCACGTGGTCACCGGGGCCAACCGCCGCCCACTTCATTACCTGGTCAGTGAGGATGGATGCCGCGTCGCGGTGTGACTGCCAGAACGAGCGCGGTGACACGGAAAACGTGTGTCCGGCCACGGCGACACGAGAATCGGTGCCCGGGTCCAGCGCGCGACCCTCGACAGAACGCACTTCGAGGATCTCGCCACTTCCGTGGGCCCGACGCACAACGGCGAACGCCGGACCCTCCCCGATGGCGCGCAACTCGACCTCGATCGCCCCGGTCCAATTCACCGAGAAGGCCGGTGCGAAGCGCTCGTCGGCGATCCAGCACTCGTCTAGAGCGATCAGGCCGTGGGACCGGCCAGCGCGAAGGGCCAAGCGTCCGTCGTCGGTGACCGCACAGCGAAGACGCGTGCGTGAGCCCTTCGGCTCGCTGGGCGCCGGAACCACCTCGACATTCCATTGGACGCCGGCCACCCGGCGCAGCTGCTCGCTGACGAGGGACGTTTTCCACGAAGACTGCGCCGCAGCGCTGGCGTGCTGGAGGTCGCAGCCACCACAGCCTCGAGGGTGCGCGTAGGAACAAGGAGCATTTACTCGCTCAGCGCTCGCCTCAATGATGCGCACCGCATCACCGCGCGCGAACGACGTCGCGCGCTCGGTGACGTCTACCTCAACCAATTCGCCCACCAGTGAGTGGCGCACGAAAACGACGCGCCCGTCGCTCAGGCGCCCCACCCCTCCGCCGGTCGCCGGTCGCTCGATGCGTACGACGTCGGGCGTCTCACTTGGCTCGTTCACCGGCCAAGTGTAACGAGACGTTCAGGATTGCGCGTCCGACGCCCGAAACGAGGCCACGTGAACGAGGAACAGTTCGACTAATTGGGCCGCCCTCTCGCGCGCGGCGGGCGTCTGGCGGGCCGTCTCAGCCAGCAGAGCCTTCGGGTCAAGGTCGAAGTCGCGTGGCTCATCGTCGCCAGCGTCAAACCAGCGCGCGAGTTGCACCTCCTCGATCTCCGGGTGGAACTGCACCCCCACGTTGGCTCCGATCGCGAAGGCCTGCACGGCACGCGACGTGCTCGCCCACACTTGGGCGCGGGCAGGCAACATGCAGTGGTCGTAGTGATACTCGAACCATGGCCCGCTCGGCAGATCGACACCGGCCACCACGTCCACCTCGTACCAGCCGATCTCCGGTTCATCAGCGCGGGTGACCACGCCGCCGTGGTGTCGACACAGGGCCTGGGCGCCGAAGCAGATGCCCAGCACCGCCACGCCCGTGGCGTCGGCCTCGTCGAGCAGGTCGAGTTCGCGGCCGAACCACGCCGCCTCGATCTCCTCGTCGTAGACCGCGTGCTTCGAACCGAGGATCACGAGAAAGTCGTAGCCGGAGACCCGCGGCGTCGGCGAGAGGGCGTCGAGCATCACCACGTCCACGTCGTGGCCTCGTGCGGCGAACGCCTCACCGATCAGGCCTGGACTGTCTTCGAGGTGGTGGCGCACGCACAGTACGCGGGACATGACGGCCCTCTCCGCTTAGCCCGGCAGCGACCAGCCGAGCGAGATTGCGACCTCGCGACAAGTAGGGCACAGCGGGTACTTCTCCGGATCGAGCCCCGGCACCCAGACCTTGCCACATAGCGCGGTGACCGGCGTGGCGTTGATCATTCCCTCCACGACAGAGTTGCCCAAGGCGACGAAGTCGCCGTCCTTGGGGGTGTAGCCCTCAAGGACGATGTGGGTGAAACGCTCGTGGTCACCGTCTACGGTGGTGGCGACTGACTCGATCAGAAGGTCGTGTTCGGCGTTCGCGGCCATCACCCAACCCTACCGGCGTCGGTACGCTGGGTAGTC
>JAJZSX010000145.1 GCA_021849435.1 Actinomycetes bacterium
CATTGGCCGCTCGGGCACCGACCCGTCGAGCATCCTAGCCCAGGCGTCTGTGCCAGCCAACGGCGCGACGCTCTACGATTTGCCCATGCCAACTTTCGACGTCGTCTCCGAGATAGACCTCCAAGAGGTGCGCAACGCCGTGGACCAGGCCAACCGCGAGGCGGGCACGCGCTTCGACTTCAAGAACACGGACGCACACATCGAGTTCTCCGAGAAGGAGCTCACCCTCTCGGCCTCGACCGAGGACCGCCTGCGGGCCCTCTACCAACTCCTCGAAGAGAAGATGGTCAAGCGCCAGGTGTCGCTCAAGTCCCTCGAGGCCGGCAAGATCGAAGAGGCGAGCCACGGTGCCGCGCGCCAGAAGGTGGCCCTAAAGGCCGGCATCTCCCAGGAGGTCGGCAAGCAGATCAACAAGATCATCAAGGAGATGGGCGTCAAGAGCCTCTCGTCGTCGATCCAGGGCGATCAGGTGCGCGTCTCGGGCAAGCAGCGCGACGATCTCCAGCAGGCGATCGCGAAGCTCAAGGAGTCCGACGTGTCGGTGCCCCTGCAGTTCACAAATTTCCGCGACTAGCTAGCCGCGCAGCGCCTCTTCGGCCGAGAGGTGTTCGTCGATCTCTTCGAGCGTGTGATCCTTAAAGATCCGGTTGAAGACCATCATCTTGAGGATCCAGAACAGACCGAAGCTCGCGAGGTTGGTCGTCGAGACCAGCAGCGTGTTCACCGGGTGGCTCCAGTCGTGTCCCTTGACCTGAGACTTCGCCCAGGCGGCGCCCAGCATCGAGACACCGATGCCGAGGAACGACATCGTCCAGAACGGCACGATCTCGGTCAGGAAATGACTACGTCCGCGTTTGCCCCAGGTCCAGGTGCGATTGAGGTAGTACGAGGGAATCGTCGCCACCAGGTTGCCCAGCACCGTGGCCCAGATGACACCCTTGACGAGATGAAACCCGTAGAAGACCGAGATCGAGGTAAAGGACACCGCGGTCGAGATCACCGAGACTGAGGTGAATCGCAGGACCTTCTTGCCTTGGTGGGTGTGGGCCCACACCCAAAGATCCTGTAGTCGCCGCGGCACGGGCAACAGCCTACCGTGGCCAACTCGCGAGGGAGAGCTCGCCAACTGTCACAATGGACGAGTGTCCGACGCCCTTGAACTGCTGGTGAAGTTGCTGGACCTCGAAACCATCGAGGTCAACGTCTACCGCGGCCAGCATCCCCAGGAGGAGCGCCAGCGCACCTTCGGGGGCCAGGTGGCCGCCCAGGCCCTCATGGCGGCGGGACGCACGGTCGAGCGGGGCCGCGTGCACTCCCTGCACTCGTACTTCCTGCGCCCGGGTGACCCTCAGGCGCCCATCCTCTACGAGGTCGACCGCATACGTGACGGGCGCAGCTTCACCACGCGGCGCGTCGTCGCCATTCAGCACGGTCGGGCCATCTACAACATGCAGGCGAGCTTTCACACCGATGAAGTCAGCCTCGAGCACCAGTTCACGATGCCCGAGGTGCCCGATCCCGAGACCATCCCCCCGCTGTTCGAGCGCGTCAAGGACGAGTGGGGCGACGTCGATGAGTGGTTCAAGCGCCACCACCCCATCGACCAGCGCTTCATCGGTGAGCTGCCCTGGAGCCCGGCGCGCGAGCGAATCCCCTATCAGCGTCTATGGATCCGCGCCGACGGCGCACTGGCGGCCGATCCCCTGCTGCACGCGTGCGTGGTGACCTACGCGAGCGACATGAGCCTCTTCGACGCGATCCTTGCTCCGCACGCGGTGCGCTGGGACGACGGAACCTTCATGGGCGCGAGCCTGGACCACTGCATGTGGTTCCACCGCGACGTGCACGCCGACGAGTGGCTTCTCTACGACATGGACTCGCCCATCGCCCACGGCGGGCGCGGCCTCGCGCGCGGCTTCCTGTTCAACCAGTCCGGCGAGCTGTGCGTCTCGATGGTCCAAGAAGGTCTCACCCGCGTGATCGACCCAAAGTTCGCGGCCCCGGCACCGTAGGATTTCTCCATGGACCTCGCCACTATCGTCACCGCCTACGAGGAGTCGACCTGGACCTTCCTCGACGCCGCCAACCAACTCACCGACACGGTGCTGGATCGCCACGCCGAGGGCGGCTGGAGCGCGCGCCAGATCGTCCACCACATGGCCGATGCCGAAGCTCAGTCCTACGCGCGACTGCGCCGGCTGCTCGCCGAGCCCGAAGGCTCGATCATCCAGGGCTACGACGAGGCAGCCTGGGCGAACTGCACGGCGCTCGGCTACAGCGAGCTGCCCATTGAGCACTCCCTCGCGGTAGTCGCCGCGGTGCGCGCGGCCTCGGCTGACCTGTTACGCCGTCTGAGCGGGGCCGACCTCGAGCGATTCGGGCTGCACAGCGACTCGGGCCACTACAGCGTGGCCACCTGGATCACGGTCTACACCGCGCACCCACGCGACCACGCCGCGCAGATGGCCGAGGCGATCGCCTAACGCTGGTCCATCGGCACGTAGTCGCGCACCTCGGGTCCGGTGTAGAGCTGACGCGGACGGGCGATCTTCATGTCCTGGTCGAGCAGCTCCTGGAAGTGCGCGAGCCACCCCGACGTGCGAGGGATCGCGAAGAGCACCGTGAACATTTCCGGCGGGAACCCCATCGCCTGGTAGATCAGCCCCGAGTAGAAGTCGACGTTGGGGTAGAGACGACGCGAGATGAAGTAGTCGTCGGCCAGTGCGATCTCCTCGAGTTTCAATGCGATGTCGAGCAGCGGGCTCTTTCCGGTGACCGAGAAGACCTGGTCGGCCGTCTGCTTGATGATCTTGGCGCGCGGGTCGTAATTCTTGTAGACGCGATGACCGAAGCCCTCAAGCAGGGTCTTGCCCTGCTTAACCGTCTCGATGAAGGCCGGCACGTTCTCGATGCTGCCGATCCTGTTGAGCATCTTGAGCACGGCCTCGTTGGCTCCGCCGTGGCGCGGCCCGTAGAGGGCCGCGGTCGCCGCCGCCGTGGCGACGTAAGGGTCGCCGTGCGACGAGCCCACCAAGCGCATGGCGGTCGTGCCGCAATTCTGCTCGTGGTCGGCGTGCAAGATGAAGAGCACCTCGAGAGCGCGGCTCAGGATCGGGTCGGGCTCGTAGTGGGGCTCGGCCACTTTCCACATCATCGAAAGGAAGTTCTGGGTGTAGCCCAGGGTATTGTCCGGGTAGACGAAGGGCATGCCAACGCTGAAGCGGTGCGCCGCGGCGGCCAGGGTGGGCATCTTGGCGATCAGACGAACGACCTGCTTGTGCAGGATCGCCGGGTCGTCGATGATCTTGGCTTCCTTGTAGTACGTCGACAGGGCGGCGATGGCCGAGACCAGCATGCCCATCGGGTGGGCGTCGTAGTTGAAGCCTTCGAGGAAGCGCTTGCGCACGTTCTCGTGGATGAAGGTGTGGTAGGTGACCTCACGCTCCCACTCGGCGGCCTGGTTGGTGGTCGGCAGTTCGCCGTGGTTGAGCAGGTAGGCGACCTCGAGGTACGTCGACTGCTCGGCGAGCTGCTCGATCGGATATCCCCGATAGCGGAGGATGCCAGCGTCGCCGTCGAGGTAGGTGATCGACGACTCTGCCGCGGCGGTCGCCATGAAGCCCGGGTCGAAAAACCACACGCCCGGAACGGCCTTCGTGAACTCCTTGGCGGCGATGCCGCCGTTCTCAATCGGTATCTCCCGCGTCTCCCCAGTGCGGTTGTCCGTAACGGTAATGGACTGCGTCACGATGTCCTCGGTTCGAAAATAGCTGCCACGCCATCGTAGGCCAACCCACGGGGGCGGTCTCGTCGCTAGCCGTTACCTGAGGGCGCCAGGGTCACCGCGTAGACCTTCTCGACGGTCCCGGCCGCGCTGGCGGGTGCGCCGGTCACGGCAACGCGCAGCGTCGCCCTCTCATTCGCGTACGTCGTCAGTGACGACGCGTCGAAGGCGAAGGAAGCGTCCGGTCCGATCGTCGCGCGCATCACCCGGCGCTGAGTGGCGCCCGAGGACGAGGTGAAGGTCACCGTGACCGACACGGGCTGCGTGCAGTAGGCGACGTTGGTCACCGACACCCCCACGCGGATCGACGTCACCGGCGGCAGGACAATCTTCCCTGACGGCGCTGGCAAGGGCGAGGGTGTCACGGCCACGGCGCTAATCGACACACCGCGCGTCAACGTGAGCGACGGCGCCGAGGTCAGCGCCGACAGGGTCGTGGCCAGCGCCAGGTGCGCGAGCGGTGAGGTCGCGGCCTCGAGTGAGACTCGTCCGGGCTCACCGACGAGGGAGAAGCGCTTGTAGTTCCATCGCGCGACCGCCGCCACCAGGGCTACCTGGGCGCTCGCGAGGCTCGTCGTCGAGGTGCTCGCCCCGGGCAGTGTGAGTGCGGTCGTCGTCGCGGCGATGACGGCCTGGTCCGCCGCTACGCGCGCGGCCGTGAGCGTGATCAGCTCGCGCTGGACGTGATGGGCAAGCACGGGGCGATGCAGCAAATTGGCGTCGCTCAGGAGAGGGCCGAGCTGCTGGTCGATCTGGTCGAGGCGCGCGGCGAAGACCGGTCGCGACAGACTTCCGCCGTGGCTGAGCAGATACGCCAGGTGAAAGTCGACGTTGTTCTCGAGCGTGATCAGACGGTTCGCAAGCGCGGCGAAGCTGCGGTTCTCACTGCGCCGCGGGCTCGTCGCCTGGTGGGCCGAGCGGCTCACGTCGCGTGCGAAGAGCACCACGAGGAACGTCACGACGAGCGCGGCCACCAGCAACACGTTGTGTCGACGCCGTTGCGCGCGAGTTCTGGCCACGACCGTCCAATGTACTCACCGCCCCGATTCGCCGAACGGGCTACTCATCTCCCTCGACGTCGAGGATCTCAGATGATCCCTCGGCCAACGCTGAGACGTCCACATCCCACACTGTCTGGTTCGGAGGGGCCGAGAGCTGGGTGAGCTCGGGCAGCTCGGGCAGCTCCTTACCATGCGCGCCGCCGTAGGCGCGCAGGTCGCGCGCAGCGGGCAGCAGACGCGACTCGAGAGAGCGGACCATCTTGTTGTAGTTCTCGACGCTGCGATTGAGCGACTCGCCCATCTTGGCGACCGGTTCGAAGACCTTGGCCAAACGGTCGAAGATCTGGCCCGCGCGCTCGAGCATCTTCTCCTGGTTGAGAACGGCATCGTGGTGACGCACGACCGCCGCGACCGACCAGAGCAGCCCGAGCAGATTGGTGGGGCCGCTGATCAGTACCCGCGAGTGGCTCGCGTAGTCGAGCAGGTCCGAATCGGCCTCAAGGGCGGCGCTGATGGCGAAGTCGCTCGGTACAAAGCACACCACGAACTGCGGCGCCGGCGAAATGCCCTCCCAGTACGCCTTGGACCCGAGGGTCTTGACGTGGCTGCGCAGTGCCCTCGCGTGTTCGGCGAACAGTGCACGCCTCTCGTCGGCGTCACTCGAGGCGAGAGCCTTCTCGAAACGATCAAAGGGGAACTTCGAGTCCAGGGCAAGCTTCCAACCGCCCGGAGCGTTCACCACGAAGTCGGGTCGGCCCACGCGCGCCTCGGTCACCGTCGTGACCTGGGTCGAGTAGTCGATCCCCTCACGAAGTCCCGAGCGCTCGAGCACATTAGCGAGCTGGATCTCGCCCCAGCGCCCCCGCTGGTCGCTTCGCCCCAGGATCTGGTTGAGCCGACTCGTCTCCTCCTGGGTGCGCCGCTGGGCCTCGAGCAGATCGGCGGCGCGCTTCTTGACGTCTTCGAGGGCGACGACGTGCTCTCGACCGAACTCGGCGAGGTTTTTCTCGTACTGGGAGAGGATCGCCGTCAGGGGCTGGATCGTGAGGCCGAGCTTCTCGTCGCGCTCGCGCTGGACGTCCTGCTGGGACCGGGCGAAGCTGTCCATCTGTGCGGCGAGGACTCGGTTGGAGAGGTTCTCGAACGTTGCCTCGAGACCAGCGATCGCCGCCTCGTGCTCAAGCTGGATGCGCGCGAGATCACCTTGGGCCGCGGCGAGCTGGGCGTCACGCACCGCCACCTCTCCCCGGGCCGCGGCGACGTCGTCGCGCAATGCCTGGCTTCGCCGCTGGGCCAGCACCCAGGCAAGCAGTGCCCCGACGACCACTCCCACAGCGCCCACGATCACCGTCACGACCGGCCTCTCATTCGTTTGGCCACACCCTAGTGACGGGGTCTGACATAGGTCGGGCAATCTCTAGCCGGCGCGCCGGGGCAGACTTCGCGCGGGCAATGCCGCTGTAGCCTCCTGTCGTGCGTCCCCGACTGCCATTTGGCTCCCGCCACGAATCCACAGACTTCGTCGGCCT
>JAJZSX010000146.1 GCA_021849435.1 Actinomycetes bacterium
GGCGTGCTCGACTTCGTCGACGGTGCCGTCGCGGTGCCGACGGGTCCGGGCCTCGGCGTCGAGCTCGACTACGACGCGCTCGCGCGACTGCACGAGCAGTACGTCGCGTGCGGGGTCCGCGAGCGCAATGACTCGCGCTATCGCCAGTCGATCGAACCCGACTACGACCCGAGCGTGCCGCGCTGGTGATCGTCGGCTACGCCTACCCCTGGGACTTCGAGGGCGACCCCGCGGCCGCGACGCGCGCGGCCGAGCTGGGCTGTGACACGGTCGCTCTCGCCGCGACCTATCACTCGAGCCGCACGGTGAGCCCCCTGCACCCGACGAGGCGCATGTTCGAGGTCTCGACGTCGGCCGCGTACGTCGCACTACGACCCGAGGCGTGGCGGGGTCACCGGCTGGTGCCGTCGCGCCCGAGCTGGCCGGGCGGCGAGACCGCCTTTACGACGGCCGCGCAGGCCCTTCGCGAGGCGGGTCTCGACGTCGCGGCGTGGATCGTGGTGACCCACCACGACGAGCTCGGGCTCGCGAACCCCGACCTGGTGGTGCGAAACGCCTACGGCGACCCCTACTCCTACGCGCTCTGTCCGAGCGCGCCCGAGGTGCGCGAGTACGTGTGCACCCTCGTCACCGAGGTCATCACGGCGAGCGACGTCGATCGCGTCGTGCTCGAAGCGTGCGGGCCCATGGGGTTCGCCCACTCCGGGGTGCACGACAAGGTCGAGTACGCCGGCTATGACGCCGTGGCGCGCGACCTGTTGTCAATCTGCTGCTGCTCGTCGTGCGCGCGAGCCTTCGCGGCCAACGGGCTCGACGTGGACGACGTCGCCCAGCAAATCCGAGGGGGACTGCGCGACGCGGTGGGCTCCTTTGACGACGCCTTCGACGCGGAGACCGCGCAAGCCGTGCGCGCCACGCGTGGCGAGATCGGGGCGTCGCTGCAGCGCGCCGTGCTCGACGCGGTCGGCGCGGTGCGCCCCGAGGTCGCGGTCACCATCCACGGCTCACGCACCCCCGGCGCGACGGGCTCGTTCCCCGAAGTTGGCAGTGAGGTCCTCGAGCGCGTCGCGACGGTGGTCGCGAACGCCTGGGACGCGGGCAACGCGCTCGAGGAGATCACCGCGCTCGCCGGCGCCAGGTCCGCGGGCACCCGGCTCGGGGCCTACCTGCGCCTCGACCGTGGCTGGGACCCGCCGGTCATCGAGCCGCGCGTGGCGCAGTATCGCGGCGCCGGGGTCGACGAGTGGCACCTCTATCACCTCGGACTGCTGTCTGCGACGGGACTCGCGACGATGCGTCGGGTGATCGAGGTCGCCCGCGCCGCCGAGGGGTGACGGTGAACGAGACCGTGTTGATCACGGGATCGGCCGGCACGATAGGTCGGCACCTTCGCCGCACGCTACGGCGCGACGGGCGTCACCTGGTGCTCGTCGACGTCGCCGAGCAAGCCGGACTCGAAGCGGGCGAGGACGCCGAGATCGTGACGGCGTCCTTCACCGACGCGGGGGCGATCCGCGAGGCCTGTGCCGGTGTGGACGCCGTGATCCACCTCGGCGGGCTCTCGACGGCCGGGTACTCCTTTGACGACTACCTCGCGGTGAACGTCGAGGGGACCCGCCAGGTGCTCGAGGCCGCGCGCGAGCACGGCGTGACGCGAGTCGTCTACGCGAGCAGCCACCACGCCGTCGGGTTCCACCCCAACACCCCGGGCTCGGTCGTGCCCGACTACCTCGCTGCGCGTCCCGACAGTTACTACGGCGTCTCCAAGGTGGCCGGCGAGGCGCTCGCCAGCCTGTACCACGACCGCTACGGCCTCGACGTGATCTGCGTGCGCATCGGCTCGTACCGCGAGGTGCCCACCGACCAGCGCACCCTGTGGAACTGGCTGTCACCGGGGGACTGCACGCGCCTGTTCGAGGCGACGCTGCGAGCGCGCGCACCGGGCTTTCGGATCGTGTGGGGCGTCTCGGCGAACACGCGTCGCATCGCCTCGCTCGACGAGGCTCGCCTGATCGGCTACGAGCCCGAGGACGACGCCGAGGACTACCTCGATGCGGTCTCGCCCGAGCCCGAACCCTGGGACCGGATCGGCGGTCTCTACAGCGAGCCGACGATTGACGACCCGGCGGGCTCGAGCACCGCGACGTAGAGGTCACAGAGGTTCCAGCCCGTGTGGCCGCCCTCGATCAGCTGGCCGAGGGCCCCGAGTCCGCGGTGGCTGTCATTGTCGGCCTTGATGGCGGCCCAGTCGAGTCCGGCCCGCTTGGCGCGATCGAGTGTCGACGCGTCGACCCACGCGCCGGCGACGCCTTCGACGTAGTCGCGCCCGTCCGAGGAGCGCGCGGCGAAGCTCGCCGGCGCCCCGAGCGCGGCGAGCACCGACGCCATCGTCCAGGCGAACTCCTGGCAGCGTCCCCCGGTCCCCGGGCCGCGTACGTGGACGGTGACCTCGCCGACGCCGAGCACGCAGTGGCGTCCCGGCCGCTTGGCGAGGTCACCGAGGATGGACCCAAAGCGGGCAGCGACGTTCTCGACGTCGCCCTGGACGGCGCTGCCGAGGGAGTGGACCTCGTAACCGAGCTCGCGCGCTCGAGCGCTCGCGCGTTCGAGCAGGAGGCCGGGGTCGGCCACGACGACGTTGTCGTGGTTGGACCGCGCCGGAACATCCATCACCGTGCGTCGGGTGGCCGCCGCCGCCTCGACGCGGGCGGCGAGCGGGCCGCGCACGCCCGCGGCCTCGAGCAGCTCGGACAGGTCGTGGGGCGATGGTACGTACTCGTAGGTGAGTCCCGAGGCGACCCAGGGCGCGCCCGAGACCACGTTGTCGACCATGATCAGTGAGCGCGAGCGCGCGGTAGCGACCGAGCGCAGGACGGCGCCGCCCGCGATCATCGAGGTGGCCGCGCGCAGTTGGTTGAGGGTCGTGATGTCGAGTCCGGCGCTGAGCGCCGCTCGCCAGAGTTCGGCGAGCCCGTCGAGGCCGAGCGGGTCCGCGGGCCACGCACAGAGGCTCGAGGCACCCCCCGACACGAGAAAGACGGTGAGCTCGGCGTCCGAGTGTCCCTCGAGGAAGGCGACCAGACGATGGGCGGCCGCGAGGCTGCCCGGTCCCGGCACGGGGTGCTCGCCGATCATGACGTCGTCATCGTCGCGGCGGCGCGAACCGCCAGCCGCGTCCGTGATGACGAGGCGGCGCTGCACGCGCGCGCCCAGTACGCCACGAGCCGCGTCGTCCATCTCGCCGGCGGCCTTGCCGAGTGCGACGAGGTCGACGCGTTCGGCCGTCTCGTCGCCGAGCGCGGCACCGACCAGGGCGGCGAGGTCGAGTGTCTCGAGCCAGGCGCCGGCGATCGACGTCGCGTCCGTAGTTCTCTCGGGCGTCACGTGCTCCTCGTGCTCGGCGTGCCCTCAATCTAGTTACCCGCCGGTCACCGCTGCGCCGTTTGGCCCGTTTCGGACCTCGCGAAATGGAACTAGAAATGGGGTAGGCGTCACGGTTGACGTCACGATTCCAGAAGGGAAAGAACAATGTCGTTCACCGCGATCAATCCGGCCACCGAAGAGGTCATCGCCTCCTACGAGGCGCACACGCCCGAGCAGATCGAGGCGGCACTCGCCGCGTCGGTCAGCGCCTTCAAGAGCTGGCGTAACACGCCCTTCAAGGACCGCGGTGAGCTGATGGCGCGCGCCGCGCAGATCCTCGAGGACGAGCTCGACACCGCCGCCGCGATGCTGACCACCGAGATGGGCAAGACCTTCGCCTCGGCCAAGGGCGAGGTGATGAAGTGCGCGACCACGATGCGCTACTACGCCGAGCACGCCGAGGCGTTGCTCAGCGAGGAGATCATCGCCTCACCGGCCACGCGCAGTGGCATCCGCTACGACCCCCTCGGCACGGTACTCGCGGTGATGCCGTGGAACTTCGCGCTCTGGCAGGCCGTGCGCTTCGCCGCGCCGTCGATGATGGCGGGCAACGTTGGCATCTTGAAGCACGCCCACAACGTGCCCGGTTCGGCGCTCTACCTCGAGAACCTGTTCGCGCGTGCGGGCTTTCCCTCGGGGGTCTTCGCCAACCTGTTCCTCGGGCACCGCGAACTCGCCGACATGATCGCCGACGACCGGATCGCCGCAGTGACCCTGACGGGCTCGGAGATCGCGGGCAAGATCGTCGCCGCCCAGGCGGGCGCCTACTTAAAGAAGTGCGTGCTCGAACTCGGCGGTTCGGACGCCTTTATCGTGGCGAGCTCGGCGGACATGGCCCGCACGGTGCCGATGGCCGTCACCGGCCGGGTCCAGAACAACGGGCAGAGCTGCATCGCCGCCAAGCGGTTCATCGTCGTCGAGGAGCGCGCCGAGGAGTTCATCGACGCCTTCACCAAGGCCATGAGCGAGGTCGTCGTCGGTGACCCGATGGACCCCAAGACGGTCGTCGGTCCGATGGTCAACGCCGAGCAGCGTGAACTGCTGCACGCCCAGGTCCAGGACTCACTCGAAAAGGGCGCAGTCCTGCGCACGGGCGGCGTGATTCCCGAGGGGCGCGGCTTCTACTACCCGCCGACGGTGCTGACCAACGTGCCGCGCGACTCGCGCGCCGGTGCTGAGGAGCTCTTCGGGCCCGTCGCGGTCGTCGAAGTCGTGAAGGACCTCGCCGAGGCGATCGAGGTCGCCAACTCCTCACCGTGGGGCCTCGGTGGCTCAATCTGGGCGACCGACCCGCGCGAGATCGAACAGGCCATCGCCGGCGTCGAGGCTGGGATGGTCTTTGCGAACGCGATCGTCGCCTCGACGCCCGAGTTGCCCTTCGGCGGCATCAAGCGTTCCGGTTACGGACGTGAGCTCTCCGCCCAGGGCATCCGCGAGTTCACGAACGCCAAGACGTTCTACATCGCGTAACGGACTCGTCGCTTCGACGCGACGACTTCGGTAGTGAACGACGCTCTGGCACGCGAGTGCCAGAGCGTCGTTCGTCTATCGGACGTTCGAACCACGGGGGTGATGGCCGCACTCGCGACGAGAGCTCGCCACCCAACTCGTTGGACGACCGGTCTTTGACGGTCAGTTCACCCGCGGGATGCTCGCGGCTACGGCCTCGGGGTCGGCACAGCCTACGATCCACTCGTCGTAGTGCTGGTCGCGCAATAAGACGCGCACCCCGCGTGGGGTGTCGTGGTGCACCGCGGCGAAGATCGTACGCTTCACCCCTTTAACCGAGGCGACCTCGATGACCCGCGGGATGCGCGTACCGGCGCGCAGTCCGATGAGGTCGGCCGCGCCGTGGGCGTCATCGAGCACCTCCACGCCGGTGACCGCGGTGAGTGGCACACGCAGGTCGCCGTGGATGCCCTCAACCTTCTCGGCACTCGTGAGTCGAAGGGTCAGATCGGTCGCACCGATCACCAATTCGGCCATGACAACCTCCCGTAACGACCCCGGAGTCCGAGTGTACGCGCAGCCCACGTCGCGGGGAAGTGAGACGCACGTACAGGAGCCGTCGGACGCTGGACCCAGTGACCGTATCCACGGTCGAAGAGTCATGAGAGCGCGAGTTCCTGGCGACGACGTCGGTCGGTGTCGTGCTCGTCGACATCGGCGGTGTGATCGACGACTGCAACGATTCCGTGGTCCAACTGGAGAGGGGCACGCGTGCGAATCTCCGCGGGCCACCAGTTGGGCGTGGGCCGACTCGGTGAGGCGTGCTTCGCCGTCTTCGCCTCGGGCTATGACATGTCCTCGAAGTTCGGTCTCGCGCCGGTCTGATTATTGCTAGCAGTTGGCGGAGAAATCTGCGAGGGTGGCGAGTTGGTCTTCGGTGCCCACGCCGATGAGGACGTCGCCGGCCGACATCGTGGCTTCGGGCGGGGGATTGGTGACGAAGCTGCCGTCGGGACGGCGGATAGCGAGTACGAGCACGCCGGTGTGGTCGTGCAACCGCGCCGAGCGCAGGGTCTCGCCCGCTAGGCGCGAGGTAGGCGCGATGACTGACTCACTCAGGCGGAACTGCAGGCTGCCGTCGTGCATCACGACATCGACGAAATCCACGACGTGGGGTTGGATCACGAAGGAGGCCATGCGGTCGCCGCCGAGCTGCTGGGGGTTGACGACGCGGTCGGCCCCGGCGCGCTGGAGTTTCAGCTCGGAGGACTGGCTGCGGGCCCGCGCGATGATCTGGACGTCGGCCTTCAGCGACTTGCTCGCGACCGTGACGTAGAGGTTGTCCGCGTCGGTGTCGAGGGCGGCGACCACGGTCGCGGCGCGCTCGATGCCCGCGCGGATGAGGACGTCGTCGTCGGTTACATCGCCGACC
>JAJZSX010000147.1 GCA_021849435.1 Actinomycetes bacterium
GGCCATTGCCGTGACCTGGCTGAGTATGGTCTGGTTCGACCGAGGACCGACGTGCCACCTGCGGGCCAGGATCGCGATTCCCAGCAACATCGCGCCGAGTATTAGGCCCAACATCATCTCGGTACGTTTGGCACGTTTGGCGCGGGGCTGACGGAAGAGCGGGACGCCGTTGGCAATCGCCTCGACACCCGTAAGGGCGCTGCAGCCGGCCGAGAATGCCTTCAGGATGAGCAATACCGAGACGACCTGCAAACCGTGGGTCGTCGTGAGTAGCGAGCGGCCCGGCTGAGTCTCGTGCAGCCCCAGCGGATGGAAGAGACCAACGACGATGGTGGCCAGTAATCCCACGATGAAGAGCAGCGTCGGGAGAAGGAACGCGCGTGCGCTCGCCCCCAGTCCGCGAAGGTTGAGCAGTGTGATGATCGCGAGGATGACGAGACAGATTGGGACGGTGCCAGGGCTCAGGTTGGGAAAGGCCGAGGTGAGCGCCCCCACGCCCGCCGCTATCGAGACCGAGACCGTCAGGGTGTAGTCCACGATCAGGGCGGCACCAGCGACGAGGCTGGCACTCGCTCCCAGGTTCGCCCGCGACACCGCGTAGGCACCACCGCCACCCGGATAAGCGTTAATGACCTGGCGGTACGAGAAGACCAGGATTGCGAGGAGCGTGACGATTGCGATGGTGATGGGCAGGATAAGGTGAAGCGACTTCGCCCCGGCAAGGGCCAATACGACGATGATCGCCTCGGGGCCGTACGCGACTGACGTCAGAGCGTCGAGCGAAAGGGCGGAGAGACCTTCAACCGGGGTGATCTCCTCCTCAGACATCTCGCTCGTGCGCAGGGGCCTGCCAATCAGCACCCGCCAAACGGACCTTCGCGGAGGCGCGTTCGGTTTGGATTCTGTCGCCATCACAGCATCGTAGTGATGCTGCATCAACTGAAAACTGCATCAAGTCGTCGGCTGAACCTTCAGCGCCAGTGACGCGTTAAGCGTTGCGTTAGCCCGCTGGCTGCGCCCAGTAACGGCACTGATTGTTCCATCGTCGGTATGCAGTCCTGATCCCTAGTGCGTTGTCGATAGCTCGTAGACGAAGTTGGCGTGATCAATAACTTCCGATTCGTGCGAGACCACAACGAGCGATGCGCCGCGATCGAGTTCGGTTGTGAGAAGCGAGAGCACGAGCGCGCGATTTGCGGGATCAAGCTCCGCGGTCGGCTCGTCCATGATGATCACGTCGGCGTGCATCGCTAGTGCCCGGGCGATGGCCACGCGCTGCCGTTGGCCCCCGGAGAGCTCGGCCACCGTTCGTGTGGCGCACGACTGAAGACCCACGGCGTTAAGTGACTGCGCGGTGCGATCTCGGATCTCATCTCTCGCCAACGAACGAACCTGTAGTGGCAGGGAAACCGCTTCTGTTGCGGTGAGCACCGAAAGCAGGCCGAAGTCCTGGGTCACGAGGGCCAGCCGAGCGGACAACGTACCGAGTTGCGTCAGCGGCGTGCCATCAAGGGTGACCTCGCCGCGATCGGGCGTGATGATCCCTGCCAGGGTGTGCGCGAGGGTGGTCTTGCCCGAGCCTGACGCCCCCGTGATTACGAGCATCTGGCCAGCGATCACGAGCAAATTCACGTCGTCGAGGAGTACCCGGGAGCCGAAGTCGACGCCAACCGACGTGGCTCGAAGCTCGTTCTGGCTCATGATGAGGACTCCTGGTCGTCAGCGCGGCGCAGTTCGACGCCGTGGGCTAGTCGAATGACCCGAACGAGGCTGCCCGGCGGCAGTAAGTCGAGTACGTCGGGGGGCAGATGCAGACTGCCGTCGCGACCGACGACGGCGTACTCGGTGCCGGCGCGTCCTTCGGCTCCGACGCGACCGTCGCGGATCGTGATGGTACGTTCGAGCCGAGACGCGACTTCTGCGTCGTGGGTGACCACGATGACGGTGAGGCCGAGCTCTCGGTGGATCATCGAGACGGTTTCGATCACCTGGTCTCGCTCATCATTACTGAGTTGGCTTGTCGGTTCGTCAATGAGCAACAGGCGTGGAAGTACCGCGACACCCGCGACGAGCGCCACTCGTTGACGCTGGCCACTTGACAGCTCGGCGACGCGCCGATCGGCGAGACTACCGACGCCGAAGAGCTCAAGCAACTGCGCCGCACTACGCGAGAGAGGATCGCCTCGCTTACGAGCACCGTGCTGGGCGAACCAGACATTCTCGCGCGCCGTCGCGTAGGACAAGAGTTTCGCCGAGGCGCCCTGGACGACCAGTGAGACGTCACGTGATCGCAGGCGAGCGAGCTCTTCGGTACCGAGTCGACCGATGTCGTACTCGTCAATGGTGACCGAGCCGGCCGACGGTGCGAACTCACCGGCGAGCAAGCCGAGCACCGTTGACTTTCCAGCCCCTGATGGTCCGAGCAGCGCAACTGATTCGCCCGCCTTGATGTCGAGATCGACCCCGCGAAGTGCGACGACGTCCCCCTCTGGCGTGGGGTAGAGGTGCACGACACCGCTGAGGTGCACCTGCGCTCCCGCGAAGCCCACGTCCTTCGTCGTTTCTTGCGAGATCATGACTTCAACCCACTGTCGCGCCGAGCGCGAGCGCTGCGCAAGATCGAGCGCGTTGCCAGCTCGACGGCGCCCGCGAGGAGGAGCGCGAGAACACCCACGGCGCAGAGAAAGGGTGTGATCGGCACCGCCGTTGAGATTGGCACCCCGCCGGTCCCTGCTGCGAACTCGGGCAATGAGGTGAGGGCGAGCGAGTCAGCCACGAAGCCAACGATGGCGCCGACCACGAGGGCGATGCCCAGTACCACCGCGTTTTCGTAGAGCAGTGCGCGTCGCACGATGCGTGGGGGAATTCCAGTCATCGACAACGACGCGATTTCACCCTGCCGTCGGCGTCCCTCAGAGACAATGACAAAAGTCATGGTGCCGATTGCGAGCAGTGCGGCGATCGGCGAGACGATAAGGGCAATCGTGTAGGCGAGCGCGATGCCACCGTGATCGAGTACGCCGAGGCGCGTTGACGCCAGTGTGGCCGGGCCAATTGTGATGCCGTCCGCGCGCAGATGTCGAAGTATCGCTGGACTCGCCGACGGTGTCAGCCACACCTGGAACGTCGTGTTCGATTCGGGATTCGTAATGGCCCGTTGTGCCAAGGCGAGATCGACGAGTGTGCCACCGTTACCGATCTCGGGAAGCGTCGGGACGACGGCGACTGGTTGGACCGTCAGCGGGCTACCGTCGAGGCCCTCGACGGTGATTTGACCACTTGGCGGGGTTGGCGGATTGAAAGTCTCAGCCCCCTTCGCCACGATGGCGGGAATCGCGGTGGGTAGGTCGACGGGGCTGAGCAGCACCCCTCCGTAGGCGAGTATCCGGCCGGGCAAGCTAAAGACCACCTCGCAACAGGTGCCGGTAGTTGCTTCGACGCGAGCCGGTGCAGGTTGCGCGACCCAGGTTCTACGCTGGCTGGCGCCAAAGGAGACGTTTCGCCAACGGCCGTCTACTCGTTCGGCCATGCCGCGAAGGACGATTTGAACACCTCGCGAGTAGGTCGAGTACGGATTTAACCAACTCGGACTCAGACTGATGAGCCGACAGACACCGGGACAATCACCGCGCAGCGAGAGGTCATAGCTGTGCAGACCGGCCACAACCCGCGGGACGGCCAGCATTTCGCTGTTCTGGTAGGTCTCGTCGAAGACGTTGACAGCGAGATACATCGGCGGCGACCCCGATTCGACGTCGAGCGTCAAACGCAGTTCAGTGCCCGATACGACCACGCCGCTCGGCACGGGTGGCGATAGTTTGTTCGCCAGCTCAGCGATCGGCTTCTTCGAGAGCGATGCTGGCCAGAAGGCAACTGCGGCGAGCCGTGAGCTGTCGACGGCCAGCAGCGCTCCGGTCGGCGACGAGTAGTACGCCACGGCCATGGCTTCGTGTCCGGAAGGGTCGGCTCGACGCACGGCCGCTAGGAAGTTGAGACCCGGGGGAGGACTAACAGCAACGACTCGTGCAGCGCCAACGTCCACGTTGGCGATCACTGACCGATTTGACGAAGCGAGGAAGAAGCTACCCACGGCAAAGAGCACCACAACCGTGGCGGCCGAGAGGGGCAAAACTTGTCGAAGCACGGAGGCACGACGTCCGACCTGGCGTAGCGCGAGGAAGAGGGCAACACGAGGCGACTCACCCGTCCTGCGAATAATCACCCTGATCACAAGCGCGGCGAGACGCAACCCGATTACACCCGCTCCCAGCGCCAAGAGTCCAGGAGCGAGTGAGGCCACAGGGTTGGCCTGCACGCCGCTCATGGAACCCTTCGTCGCGAGCGAGAGCAAACCGGTGAGGGCGAGCGCCAACGCGAATGCGTCAACCGCGTAGCCCATCAGCTTCACCTGGCGGCTGTTCGTCGACCGTGACCGCCACAGTTCTGAGGACGCTACCGCCATGGCGAGCACGCCGGCGAGGCAGGCTCCTACGGCGGCAACGATCGCGACTCCCGAAATCGACACTGGCGTACCCGGAACGAACAACGTTCTCGTCAAGATCACGAGCGTCAACCACGCCACGAAAACTCCCGCGGGCAACGCCGCGACGATCAGTGCTCCCGGCTCACCTATCGCGAGGGTGATCAAGGAGGCGCGAGGAAAGCCGTGTCGGCGTGCGAACTCCGCCTCTTGTTGGCGCTCAAGGATTGTCGATCGGCCCAGTGTGTACAGGATCAGGAGCGAGAGCAGGAACAATTGAAGTACGAGTGCCAGGACAACGGCACTCATGAGGTCGTCGTCGTGTCGAGCGGCGTTTACGACTGAATTGAGTTCCGTCGAGACGACGAGCCCGTAGTGAGAGAAAAGCACCGACTTGATGTGGGTAACGGTGGACTCAAGATTCGATGTGCCCGAGAGTGTCGCCGCGGGCCGCCACGCAAGGTCGGCAAGGAGCTGCGGTTCTGTCGTGCGACTCGTCGCAAGGGCGGTGCGAAAGGACGTGATGAACGGATCGAGCTGTATGTACGGGCCCGGGCCGCTGCCGTAGTCGAAGTAGTAATTGTCCTTCCAATAGTTATCGTTCTCGGTGGGCGGCTGCCGGTAGATGCCGGTGACGGTCATGGTGAACGGCGTGGGCGAATGGACGCCGGTAATGCTCACGTGAGAACCGACGTGCAGGCCCGCGGCAACGGCGCTTCGTTGGCTCGTCGCGACTTCGTTCAGTTGACTCGGGCAAACGCCGTTGAGAAAAGTCAGATGTGCACAGACGTCGCTACGCGCGAGAATGTCGGCACGATAGGGCTGGTTCTTGATGGTGAAGTGAGAACCAGCGTCGATGGTAAAGATTGTCCGCGACAAGAGCCCGTTGGCGAGATGGTCGGCCGCCTTCGCGGCCGATACAAGCTTGCTCATTTGGACGGTGCCACCATTAGAAATAACCACCAAATCCGTCTGGCCCGGTACGGCCGCATTCGCGGTGCTCGTCAGTACCGAGGTGTCGGCGCTCTGTAGAAACATGGGACCGATGGCGGCAGCCGCAATTGCGAGGACGGCAACGGCGAATAACACCGCATTGGTAGTTCGACGCGACTTAATTGCTCTAAGAAATATCCGAGCGCGAATCAGTCGATCGGAAGGTACTTCCGTCATGGTTAATTGAGGCTACCAGGCGTAATGGAATTCGACGGTGAAACGTACGTCGAGCATCGCAGAATGTTCGCCCTGTCAGTTCACGACAGCTCGCGTATCACACTCGTCGGTGCGATGACCCAGAGTGACCCTGGCGAACGACCGACGCACCGACAACGCACACGGCGCCTGCTCGTTGAACGCTCGCTCGCTCGCACGTGTTGGTAACGAAGTTGCAGCGCACCCCGATTGGGGTGGTGGCGGCGCAACTCGAGCACACGCGTCGATGTGGCTCGTGAGCTGCGTGGACGACGTTGTGGGCCGCGACGAATCTGGGCGAGTCCTTCCAGGCGGCACTCCTCGTAGCGTTTGAAGCAGCGGTGACCGCTGAGGCGACGCGCGCCGAGATTCTGGATCATTTCCCGCGACATCGCAGGTCGACGCCCAGGGTGGGAGCGCCAAGGATCAGCCGTTACCGTGTCACGCATCTGGCAATACAGAGTTGCAGACCAGCTGGTATCCGTTTCTCACGGATCAGCCGGGAGGGAACGAACCGCTGGTGGATTTGTTTGAACGTCGGGACCTCGATCCACGCACCGGGGGATTGAAGTAGGCCGTCGAAATCCCGGCGGTAGCCGTCTCGTAGCTCGCTTCGCCCTTCACTA
>JAJZSX010000148.1 GCA_021849435.1 Actinomycetes bacterium
ACGGACTCAACCAGCTCATCGAGGCCGGGCTCACGACGATCGACGCCATCGGATCGGACGTGAAGCGCGAGGGCGTCAGCGAACTCGCCTACGACGCGACACCGCTCGCGTGCGCGAAGAGCCTCTTTGACGGCATCAGTGAGGTCTATGACGCACTGGGGTCGATCGTCGCGCCGAGTCTCCTGCTCTCGAGTCGCGAGGACCACGTCGTGACCGCGGACAACGGTGACGACCTCGTCGCACGGGTGCGCGGTCCCATCGAACGGGTCTGGCTCGAGAACTCGTATCACGTCGCCACGATCGACAACGATCAGGCGGTTGTGCAGACCCTGACGCGCGACTTCATCCACAAGACGGTCGCCCCATGAGCGGGCTCACCCGGGCCGAGGTCGCCCACGTCGCCAAGCTCGCGCGGTTGCGCCTGAGTGACGAGGAGCTCGACCTGTTCACCGTGCAGTTGGCGCGCATCCTCGACCACGCAGCGGACATGCAGACACTCGAGCTCACCGACGTCGTCGCGACCGCCCACCCCTATGACCTGATCAACGTGGTCCGCGAGGACGTCGTGCGCCCGAGTCTCGCCCGCGACGTCGTGCTTGCGGCCGCTCCCGACACCGAGGACGGCTGTTTCGCCGTGCCGCGGATCATGGGGGAGGCGCCGTGAACGCGACCACCATGGCCGAAGGCGTGCGCGCCGGTGCATTGCGCGCGACGAACCTCGCCGAGGAATCGCTCAACGCGATCCGGGCCCGCAACGACGAACTGAACGTCTTCTTGCACGTCGACGAGGACGGGGCGATGGCGGCGGCGGCGCGCGTCGACGACGCGGTCGCCCGCGGTGTCGATCCGGGACGCCTCGCCGGCGTGCCGATCGCACTCAAGGACAACCTCTGCCAGGTCGGGGTCCCGACCACCTGCTCATCGCGGATCCTCGAGGGGTGGCGCCCGCCCTACAGCGCCACGGTCGTCGACCGGCTCCTCGGGGCTGGCGCCGTGCCGATGGGCAAGACCAACCTCGACGAGTTCGCGATGGGCTCGTCGACCGAGACCTCCGCGTTCGGGCCCACTCGTAATCCGCTCGACCCGACCCGGGTGCCGGGTGGTTCCTCGGGTGGCTCCGCGGCCGCGGTGGCCGCAGCCATGACCCCCCTCGCGCTCGGCAGCGACACCGGCGGGTCGATCAGACAGCCGGCCGCGCTCTGTGGCATCGTCGGCGTCAAGCCCACCTACGGGTTGGTCTCGCGCTACGGCCTGATCGCTTTTGCGAGTTCACTCGACCAGATCGGACCCTTCGCCGCGAACGTGGCGGACGCGGCGCTGCTGCTCGAGGTCATCGCGGGACATGACCCGATGGATTCGACGTCGTTGCCCGAACCGTCACCGAGCCTCGTCGCGCATCTCGGCGACGGCGTGGCCGGACAGCGGATCGGGCTGGTTCGCGAGTTGATCGACGGCGCCGACGCCGAGATCGTGGACGCGGTCGAACGGGCCGCGGCGGTCCTCGCGGCGGCCGGGGCCACGATCGTCGAGTTGTCGATCCCCGAGCTGCGACTCGGGCTCAGCGCCTACTACCTCATTGCACCGGCCGAGGCGTCGAGCAACCTCGCGCGCTACGACGGCGTGCGCTACGGACTGCGCGTGGACGCCGAGGACGTCGCGGCGATGAATGAGGCGACCCGAACGGCGGGTTTCGGGGCCGAGGTGAAGCGACGGATCATGCTCGGGACCTACGCGCTGTCGGCGGGGTACTACGACGCCTACTACGGCCAGGCGCTGAAGGTCCGCACGCAGATGCGCGACGCGTTTCGCCGCGCGTACCAGGACGTCGACCTGCTGCTCGGGGCCACGACCCCCTCGGTTGCCTTCACGTTCGGCTCCAAGACGAACGACCCGATGGCCATGTACTTGTCGGACGTCTTCACGATTCCGACGAACCTAGCCGGCGAGGCCGCGCTCTCGGTCCCCTTCGGCCGGGGCGAGGCGGACCTGCCGATCGGCGTCCAGCTGCTCGGACCGGGTCGCAGTGAAGCGCGGCTCTTCGCCGCGGCCACGGTGCTCGAAGACGCGGAGCGAGGATCATGACGTTGCCAGCTGGCTGGGAGATGGTGGTCGGACTCGAGGTCCACACCGAGCTGCGAACGGCCACCAAGATGTTCTGTGGCTGCGCCAACGTCTTTGGCGCCGAGGCCAACACGAACATCTGCCCGGTGTGCCTGGGCCTGCCCGGCTCGCTGCCGGTGCTGAACGAGCGGGCCGTCTCGATGGCGATGTCGATCGGCATGGCGCTGCACGCCACGATCGCGCCCTCGACGTTCCACCGCAAGAACTACTTCTACCCCGACATGCCCAAGGACTTCCAGATCTCCCAGTACGACCTGCCGATCAACTCGGGCGGTTACCTCGACCTGCCCGACGGGTCCCGGGTGCGCATCGAGCGCGCGCACCTGGAGGAGGACACGGGCAAGTCGACGCACCTGGGCGCCAGTGGACGCATCCACGGCGCCGAACGCTCGCTCGTGGACTACAACCGCTCCGGCGTGCCGCTCGTCGAGATCGTCTCGGGCCCCGACATCCGTTCGGCCGCCCAGGCGCGTCTTTACGCGAGCGAATTACGGGCGGTGTTGATCGCGACCGGCGCCTCAGACGGTCGGATGGAGGAGGGGTCGATGCGCATCGACGCCAACGTCTCGGTTCGCCGTAGTGGTGACCCCTTCGGGACCCGCTGTGAGATCAAGAACCTCAACTCGCTGCGCAGCCTTCACCGGGCGATCGAGTTCGAGGCGGAGCGACAGGCGGCCCTCATCGAGGGGGGCGGCGTCGTTCGACAAGAGACCCGGCACTGGGACGAGACCCTCGGGGCGACCTCGACGATGCGCGTGAAGGAGGAGGCCGAGGACTACCGCTACTTCCGCGAGCCCGATCTGGTCGACCTGGCACCCGACGCCGACTGGCAGCGCAGGGTGGCTGAGTCCTTGGGCCCGATGCCGGCCGAGCGACGCGCCGCGGTCGTGGCACTCCTCGGTGAGGCGAGCGACGCCCAGCGTGACGCCATCGACGTGGTCATCGACCTCGGTCTCGAGCGCTACGTTCACGCGACGGCCGCAGCCGGGGGTGACGTGGGCGTCGCCGTGGCGCGCGTCGCCAACGAGCTCGCCGCCGCGGGGGACGTCTCGAATCTCACCGAGGACGCCTTCGTGGCCACGGTCGCGATGGAGTCTCGTGGTCAGCTCTCGGCGACCCAGGCCAAGGCCGTGCTCGCCGAACTGCTCGCCTCGGGTGGCGACCCAACGGCCATCGCCGCGGCGAAGGGTTTCGAACAGCTCTCGGCCGACTCGCTCGGCGACGTCGTCGCGACCTTGATCGTGGCCCACCCCGACGAGTGGACGCGCTTCTGCGAGGGCGACGAGAAGCTCGCCCAGTTCTTCATCGGCCTCGTCATGCGCGAGACGCGCGGTCGGGCCAACGGCAAGGCCGTCATCGCCGAGTTGCACGCGCGGCGCTAGTCATGGGCTCGCCGCGGACACTGCGCACCCGTCGCATCGCCCTGGTGCTCGCCGCCTCGCTCGCCATCGCGCCGGTCGCGGGTGCCGTGTCGGCGCGACGGAGCACGACGACCGCGACGCTGAACGCCCAGGCCCGTCATCGACGGGTGGCGCCGCTAACCGGTCTGCCCGATCCGACGGCGGTCTCGATGCGCCGCTCGGCCCTGACCGTCAAGATCGACAACACGCCGATGGCCCATCCCCAGTTCGGGATCAACGAGGCGGACGTGGTCTACGAGGAGATCGTCGAGGGTGGGATCACGCGCCTCGCCGCGGTCTTCAACTCGCACCTGCCCCCGGTCATCGGGCCGGTTCGTTCGGTGCGACGAACCGACCGTGAGATCGTCTTCCCGCTGAAGGGGGTCTTCGCCTTCTCCGGCGGCGCGGCCTACGCACTGGCGAGCATCGCGACGGCGCCGGTCAAGCGTTACGACGAGGCGACCGCGGGGTCGGCGATGTACCGCGACCCCGCGCGCTACGCACCCCACAACCTGCTGTTGAACCCGGTGAAACTGCTCGCCATGGCCGGTCGACCGACGCCGCCGCATCCAATCTTCACCTACGTCGCGAAGGACGCCCCGCCGCGCGGCGCCCCAGTCGGCGCGTTCACGGTCAACTTCCCCGCGGGCTACGCCGTGCACTACGTGTGGGACGCCCGGACAAGTTCCTGGGACCGATCGATCTTCGGTGCCCCCGACGTCACCGCGAGTGGGGCACGCGTCTCGCCGGTCAACGTGATCGTGATGGAGGTCAACTACATCGGCGGTGTCGGCGCGATGGGGGCCGAGGCGAACCTGGTCGGGCACGGCCCGGCGATGGTGCTGAGCGATGGGCGCCTGGTGCGTGGCTCGTGGTTCCGCTCCGGTGTCGCCAAGGTCACGGCGTATCGCACGGCCACGGGAAAGGTGATCGCCCTGCGGCCGGGCCAGACCTGGGTGGAGCTGCTCGGGCCGGGCGAGACGGTGAACCTCTACGCGCCGGTTGGGTGAGCGGTCGACTCATTTCGTAGACTGCTGCCATGACGACCCACCCCACGCCCCGTAGCACCGACGTCACCCTCGGCAAGGGCCGCGCGCCCGCGCGCGCGATGCTGCGCGCCATGGGAATGGGCGACGACGACATGGTCAAGGCCCAGGTCGGCGTGGCGTCGAGCTGGAACGAAGTGACGCCGTGCAACCTGCCGCTCGACCGACTGGCCAAACGCGCCAAGGTCGCGGTTCGTGACGCCGGGGCCGTGCCCTTCGAATTCGTCACTATCGCCGTCTCCGACGGTATCTCGATGGGCCACGAGGGGATGCGCGCCTCGCTCGTCTCGCGCGAGGTCATCGCCGACTCGGTCGAGACGGTGATGCACGCGGAGCGATTCGACGCACTGGTGACCTTCGCGGGCTGTGACAAGTCGCTGCCCGGCATGTTGATGGCGGCCGCGCGCCTGGACGTGCCCGCGGTCTTCCTCTACGGCGGAACGATCATGCCCGGCCACCTCCACGGCCAGTCCCTCGACATCACCTCGGTGTTCGAGGCGGTCGGCGCCAACGCTGTCGGCTCGATGAGTGACGACGAGCTACGCGAGGTCGAGCTCGCGGCCTGCCCCGGTGAGGGGAGCTGTGCGGGCATGTTCACGGCCAACACCATGGCGAGCGTTGGCGAGGCGCTCGGCATGTCACTGCTCGGCAGCGCGAGTGTCCCCTCCATCGACCCCCGACGCGACCAGTACGCCTATGACTCGGGGCTGGCCGTCGTGAACCTGCTCGACCGCGGGATTACGGCCCGCCAGATTATGACGCGCGAGGCGTTTGAGAACGCCATCGCGGTGGTGATGGCCCTCGGCGGCTCAACCAACGCGGTGCTGCACCTGCTCGCTATCGCCCACGAGGCGCGGGTCCCACTGGCGTTGGACGACTTCAACACGATCGCCGCGCGCGTGCCCCACATCGCCGACACCAAGCCCCACGGCAAGTACCACATGAGCGACATCGACGAGATCGGCGGCGTGCCCGTTGTGCTTGCGCACCTGCTCGACCGCGGTCTCCTCCACGGCGACGCGATGACCGTGTCGGGTCAGACGATGGCCGAGAGCCTCGAGGCCTTCGCGGCGCGCCAGCCCGACGGCGAGGTCATTCACGATGTCGACCACCCGATCCACGACCGGGGCGGCATCGCGGTGCTGCGTGGGTCCCTCGCGCCCAAGGGCGCCGTCGTGAAGGTCGCGGGTATCGATCAGCTTCACTTCCGTGGCACGGCGCGGGTCTTTGACGGCGAGGACGCAGCCATGACCGCCATCCTCGCGGGGGAGATCCAGCCCGAGACGGTGGTCGTCATCCGCTACGAGGGACCCAAGTCGGGGCCCGGTATGCGCGAGATGCTCGCGATCACCGGCGCGATGAAGGGCGTGGGGCGCGGCAGTGACTCCGCGCTCGTCACCGACGGACGGTTCAGTGGTGGCACGCACGGCTTCTGCGTCGGCCACGTGGCGCCCGAGGCGCTCGACGGCGGGCCCATCGGACTGGTCGAGGACGGCGACGTCATCGAGATCGACGTCACGACCAATACCATCGACCTGCTCGTTGACGACGCGGTCCTCGCCGAGCGCGCTACGCGCCGCACGCCGTTCGTGCCGCGGTACACGACCGGGGTCCTCGAGAAGTTCGCCCGTCTCGTCCAGGGCGCCGAGACCGGCGCGGTCACGTCGCGCTAGCGCCGAGACCCGACGATCCCGCCGCGGGCTCGCCTT
>JAJZSX010000149.1 GCA_021849435.1 Actinomycetes bacterium
TCTCCGAACGCAGCGCTCCGGGAGCACCGCGAGGTACACTCCTCACCGACCTCCCGATCGCCGACGCCGACGACCCGGCGGCGCGACCTCACGTCCTACGCCCCCACGCGGAGATCGTCGGCAACGTCGCCGGGTCCTGCCGCCCCGAGGCGACGTGGGCCAGGTGCTGATCATTCTGCTCGCGCGAGGCGAGGGTCCTCGATCCGAGTGATGCGAATCCGCTCGACCGTCGCCGGCTCGAGTTCGTCGCACGCCGAGCCGCCGACGGGTGCAGAACGAAGCACTCGGTCACCGCGGCCGCAAGGCCAATCCCCTCTACAAGGTGCGACGGATGCTGACGATGGCCGCCGAGCGTCTTGACGTGGACGGCAAAGAGAAGCTGCTCGGTCGACTCAAGGTCGGTGACCGTTACGGCCACGTGTAGGCGACGTGGACCGCGAAAGAGGCGACCCGCGAGCTCTACGACGTGCCCATCTACGAACTCGCGGCTCTGTTGATCGACGAGTTGATCTGCGACATGGCCGACGACACCTGGCCGATTGAGGTCCGTTCACTGGGTCGCACGCTGAAGCGTTGGCGCGACCAGATCACCGCGTGGCACACCCTTCACATCGCGAACGGGCCGACCGAGTCCATGAACAATCTCGCCAAGCGTGTGAAGAGTGGTGTTCGGATTCCGCTCTTTCAAGAACTACCGAATCCGCGCCCTGCTCTGGGCCGGAAAGCCAGATTGGCTTTTGCTCGCGACGATCACACCACGCTGAGGTCCGAAGTTCCGGAAAAGCTGAGCGAGGGTATCAAAGCGTTGTCCACCTGGACCTACTGGTTGTCAAGCCAGTAGCGCCAACGTCGTCCACACTGCGACGCGCTATCGGCGCGGCGCGGGCCAGAGGGCTCACGTGCCACGCGTGGCCTTCCGCTGCGCCCCGACAGGCACTGCTGCGATTGGGTCGGCCTGGTACCAGAAAGTACCCACCACGTAACTCGACATTACGCTTCGCGACCCGGCACACCCCGCGTCGCCCGCACCGCGCGAATCCGTGGCGCCGCCGCCAGCAACTCCTTCGTGTAGTCCTCGCGTGGTGACGCAAACAGTTCTTCGGTCTTGCCCATCTCGATCAGGTTCCCCCGATAAAGGACAACGATGGACATGCACAGATGACGTACCACAGCCATGTCGTGCGAGATGAAAACCAGCGTCAGGTTGAAATCGTGGACTAGTTCGGTGAGCAAGTTCAGTATCTGCGCTCGTACTGACACGTCGAGCGCGCTCACGGGTTCATCCGCGATCAGCACTTCAGGAGAGGGGCCGAGCGCACGGGCAATGGCGATACGCTGACGCTGCCCACCCGAGAATTGGTGAGCGTAGCGATTTGCGGATGACACCGGCATCTCCACGGATGTCAGAAGTTCGCGTACGCGTTCTCCCTCGTCAGCCTCGATTTTCAATGCCCTCAAGGGCTCCGCGAGGAGGTCGTGGACCTTCATATGCGGATCCAGCGACGACATGGGATCCTGGAAGACAATCTGCACCCGCCGGCGAAAGTCACGGAGCTCTCGCTCATCGCGCCCACTGATGACCTGACCGCGGTAGCTCACGGTGCCCGAGGTCGGTGCCTCCAGCGCCAACAACAAGCGCGACAGCGTGGACTTGCCTGAACCGGACTCGCCAACGATCGCCATCGAATCGCCCTCGCCGACGCTAAAAGTAACGTCGTTGAGCGCCGTTACCGCATGAGCGTGACGCGACCGCGTGTGATAGACTTTCGAAACTCGTTGAACGTCGAAGATGGTGGAACCCTCGCTCACGGCGCCTCCTCAAGAACGGGCTCATCGTCGACCACCGGATTCCAGCAAGCGAGTGTCCGCGTGTCGCGAACCAGCGTCGGCGGCACCTCGACACACGCCTCGACTCGTCGATCACAGCGATCACGGAAGGGACAGCCTCTCGGAAACTGGCCGGCATTGGGTACGGTCCCTGGAATCGATGGAAGGCTCGTTCCCAAAGACGTCTCAGCGACGGAGAGCGCCTTCGACGTCGCGAGAAGCGCCTTGGTGTAAGGGTGATGAGGATCGTCGATGATCTGAGCCACCGAGCCCGACTCGACGACGCGGCCACCGTACATGGTGACCACCCGGTCACACACCTCGCTGACGACAGCAAGGTCATGCGCAATCAGGAGGAGAGCGCACCCCGACTCGTCGACGAGACGATCCAGTAGATCGAGGACACGGCGCTGCACCGTGACGTCAAGAGCCGTGGTCGGCTCGTCAGCCAGGATCACCTCGGGATCACACGAGATAGCACTCGCGATCATGACACGCTGACGTTGGCCGCCCGAAAGCTCGTGCGGGTACATCCTCACGTAGCGCTCGGGGTCAGCGAATTCCACCCGTCGCAAGAGGTCAACGGCAGCTTTCTCCGCAGAGCGCCGCGAGAGCCCCTGATGGATGCGCAGCGTCTCTCCCACCTGATCGCCAATCCGCCGAGTCGGGTTGAGCGCACTCATAGGCTCTTGGAAGACCATTGCGATCCGGCTACCACGCACCTCGCAGCGTCGACGCTCCGTCGCGGCCACGAGGTCTTCGCCGTCCAGACTGACCTCACCGCTAGCGCGCAATCCCTCGCCCAAGAGGCCCGCAATGGCGAGTGCGGTCAATGACTTCCCCGAACCGGACTCACCGATCAATCCCACACGCTCACCAGCGTTCACCTCGAGGTTCACGCCGTTGACCAGTGTCAGAGAGCCACTGGTGACGGACAAGTCTCGAACCCGAAGCAATGGCATCAGCGATGGCCCCGCACGTCGCGCAACTCACTGATACCGTCGCCAAACAAACTGAAGCCCAGGACGCACAGGACGATGGCCACGCTTGGCCACACCGTGAGCAGCGGGTCGTTCCCAAGGTAGTTCTGACTCGATTGCAGCATCGTTCCCCACGAGGCGGCCGGTGGGGCGGTTCCTAGTCCCAAGAAGTCCAGTGCGGTCTCGGCGAGAACGGCGAGCGAGAACAAGAGGCTCATCTGCGCGATAATCGTCGTCATGATGTTGGGAATGACGTGCCGGCGCATGATCGCAAGAGGTCGTCGACCGTACGCGCGGGCGGCGAGCACGTACTCCGAGTTGAGCACGACCAGGGCGTTGCTACGAGTCACTCGCACGAAGACCGGAATATACGAGATGCCGATCGCCAACACCACTGTCGATTTGGAAGCCCCGAACGCGGCGGCTAGCACCACTGCGGCGAGTAGCGCCGGGAAACCGTACAGAATGTCAGCCAGACGGAGGACGACCTGGCCGGTAGCGCCTCGCCGTTCGGCCGCGAGCAAACCCGCGGGTATGCCGACTGCCGTGGCAATCAAGACCGAGAGGACGCCGACGAAGAGCGCCACCTGGGAGCTCGCCATGAGGCGGCTGAAGACATCACGGCCATATTCGTCAGTGCCGAGCAGGTGCCGAAGGCTCGGACCACTCAGCGCATGGGACGGGTCGACGGCAAGCGGGCTATAGGGAGTCCAGACAAGCGAGACCAAGGCGGAGGCGACCACCAGCACGACGATGATGCTTCCGATCAGCGCGCTCGGGTTATGCAGCCACCGACGCCAACCTCTCCCTCGCGCGACCTCGAACACGTACGGTTCGTTGTCTCCGGTCGTAGTGGGCTGGTCGAGTGGCGGCATGCCTATCCCCATCACGACAGACCCTTCAGCCGAGGATCAAGGAGACGATAGGACAGATCCACCACAAGATTGATAACCAGTACCGCACTGGCGACGAGCATGGCGATGTCCTGGACGGTGATGAGATCACGATTGTTCACCGAGTCAAGGAGCAGCAGGCCTAAACCGGGCAACGCGAAGACGTTCTCGACCACGATCGCCCCCACAATCAGGCTCGCCAACGACCGTAACCAGTGGAATAGCGGCGTTACGGATACCGTGGCGACGAAGTGCCTGACCGACCCGCAGTCCCTTGGAGCGGGCGGTACGCAAGTAGTCCGAGCGCAGTTGCTCGAGGACCGAAGCACGGACATAACGACTGAGAATCGCACCCTCCACTAGGCCTAGGGAGAAGGCCGGCAACACCAAGGCTCGCAGTGCCTGAAGCGGGTCCGACCATCCGGGAAAGCCGCTCGTAGGAAAAACGTGAAGCTTGACCGTCAGGATGATGACAAGTAGGAGCCCGGCCACCACTGTCGGTACGGCCATGCCTATCTGGCTCAGACTCCCAATGAGAGACCCCGAGACCCGACCGTTACGCAGGGCGCCCAGAAAGCCGAGCGGCAGCCCGATCACCAGCCCGATAATCAGGGCGAACAGCACGAGAGGGCCCGTCACCGACAGCGCCTGAGCGATCTGCGCTCCAATGCTGAGATGCGAGATGTACGACACACCCAAACTGCCATGAAGCAGCCCACCGACCCAGTCCAAGTACTGGCGCAGCAAAGGCTTGTTGAGTCCGAGTTGGATGGTGAGTTGTCGCACCGCTTGCGGCGTTGCTTGGGTACCGAGGATCACCTGCGCTGGCGAACCGGGCAGAACATTGAGAACTACGAAGACAAGGACGGAGGCACCCCAAAGCGCCACCGCGATAGTACCAACGCGACGAAGGAGCGGCATCAGAGCACGCCCCAGTCGTACCGCCGCGTCCATCAACGTCTGAGCGCACTCATCAGGGCGCCAGCACCACTAAGGGTGCTGGCGCCCTGGAACTGCCCTGCGACATCACGGTGCATCAGGAGGCAAAGCCCTCGGCCATGACCTGCTTGGACAACGGACCGCCATACGAGACGTAACTGAGATTGAAGGACTCAGTCAAGCCGCTGCCCGGAAGGCCCACGATGTTCTTTTGCGCAACCGTCAACTGATCAGGGTTGTAGAGCCAGCCATTCGCCGCGTCAGCACTGATCTTGCGAACAACCGCACGAAACTTAGCGATCTCCCCGCTGGTCGTCGTCGCGGCGGTCGCGGCGTTCACCATCGCATTTACTTGCTTGCAGCCGGCGTAGTTGAAGTAGTACGAGCAGTCTCCGTACTCGGCGATGTCACGGGCCTCAACCTGGTCGATGATCGTCATCTGATAGTTGTGATCGGTGAACACCTTCGAGATCCACAGCGCCCAAGCGATGTTCTTGATCGTGACCTTGATGCCGACTGCGGCCAATTCGGCCTGAATGAGCGGCCCCGCTGTCGTCGCGTATCCATACGGAGGCAGAGTCAAGGTCATCGAGAACCCGTGCCGATAGCCGGCTTGAGCAAGCAACTCTCGGGCCTTCTTCGGATTGTAGCGATACGCGTTGTTGACGCTAGGCGTGTACCACGGGTCTCCCGGAACCTGGTCGCTGCCGATCACGGTACCGTAGCCGGCCCCCGCCGTCTTGAGGATTGCATTCTTATCCAGTGCGTAGGTCACGGCCTGGCGAACCTTCAACTTCTTGAGTGGACCCGCCGTGTTGTTCAGAGTCAGGTCGATCTTCCCCTCGGTTGGTCCATGAATGACCTTGAAGGAACTGTTGTTCTTGAACTGGCTCACGTCCTGGGAGTTATCAAGGTTGTCGATCACCTGAATCTGCCCGCTCTGCAGCGCGCTATCCATCGTGGTCGGGCTTGAGAAGTACCGAAACGTGACCGTCGACATCCCCGGCTTGGGTCCCCAGTACTTCGGGTTCGCGACCAGTACCACGTCGTAGTTCGAAATCTGCGACTGGTACATATACGGACCAGTTCCAACAGGGTTCGTCGCAATGCTGGCCACTGCAGCGGGGTCGAGGACCATACCGTTGCTGTACGCCGCCAAGTTGTAGAGGAACTGATTATCCGGGTGAGTCAGAGTAACCACCACAGTCGACGGATCGGGCGAGGTCACGGAACTGACGTCCGCGACCAGCGACTGGTAGGGGTAGCCCGACTTCGGGTTCACCGCACGATTGAGGCTGTACACCACGTCCGCCGCCGTCATCGGATCCCCGTTGGAGAAGCTGACACCCTGGCGAATCGTAAACGTGTACTGCAGTCCGTCGCTGGACACCTTGTAACTCGTGGCCAGCACGGGGATGACGGCCCCCTTCGGATCCAACTCCACGAGATGCTGGTACACGTTGTAGTCGAATACCTCATCGATCGCGGCCGACGCGTTCGACGTGGGGTCCAGGGAGGGCGGCGCCACTGCCGAACCAATTACCAGCGTCCCCCCCGACGATGCCGCACCGGACGGCTGCGAACCACCGACCACCGAGCCGAGCGCCGCCAGCGCG
>JAJZSX010000150.1 GCA_021849435.1 Actinomycetes bacterium
CTTCGGCCGAACTCTGGTGTCGGAGGCGGGACTCCGAGTCGGTCCAGTGGGAAGGTTCCCACCGTGACGAGTTGTCATGGTGGTTCCTTTCAATTTGTGTGTTGTCGGGATCGTAGCGCGCCGCGCGCACTCTGATCCCATTCGGCGTCGATCGTCATGCACTTTCGACGCCGTCCAATAGCGCCTCAGCGTCCGATAGACCACGGCCAACAACACGACGGTCGCGCGAGATTCTCTGCGAAGACTCACGACCACGGCCACCGTCTTCGCTGAAGATGCTGATCAACGTCTCCACGATTCCAGAGACGTTTAACTCTCTCGAGGTGATTGCCCGCTCTAGGCCGAACGGGTTGGCGGCACCTTGGCGAAAGGACGCCACGGACCTTGAAGGAGTGAATCGGTGCTGACGCCAAAAGAAGATTAGCATATCGAGGACCTAATCGACGGGGGTAATGGCTCCCAGGAAGGGCGCTCACGGCAAGTGGCAGTCAGCGATCAAGATTCTTCAGTCCGAGTCAGCGTGAGCCAGTTAGCTTCCGGGGTCCCACTCGTTGCGATCTCCTTGGTAGTGGCACTGCTGGCCATCGCTCTCTTCAGCCCATCGTTGAATTGGGCGGGTCGATGGATCTTCGTAGCCGCGGTTCTACTCAGTACATTTCCTATCGTTGAACGTCTCCACCGAAGTGAGACCCTTCGATTGGGCTGGGGCTTAGTGCTGATAGCCGAGTTGCTCACAGCGCTCGCGGGAGTCCTCTACGGAAAGTTGCCACAAGGATCAAATCCATTTGCACCGCCCGCTGCGAACCTCGTCTTAGCGATCTTGATCAGCGTGACAGCGACGACAGGGGTGGTGATCATGGTGAGCCAGTGGTTTCACGCCATCGATCAGGTCCTCGTGATCGATGGCATCGCAGCGGGACTCGCCGTTGCGAGCCTCCTCGCCTGGCTAGTCCTGCACCGGATACTCAAGGTCGGAACCCGGGAGTTCCTCACGGCAAATCACAACGAGAACATTGTGGTTGGTCTAGTGCTTTTCGTGATGATTGTCTTCATCACCGCAGCGCTGTCGTTGGTGGACGTTGTTCCAAACCTCCCCGTACCGTTTCTGGCCGCGGGAGTGCTCGCCATTTCCATTGGCGAAGTGTTGGCCGTCCGCGCCGAAAGACGTGAACTGTCACAACTGTCACATTGGGGCGCGATCATCGATTCTTGCTGGATCGGCGGATACCTATTGGCGGGGGTCGCGGCGAATCGTGATCGCGCCACATCTCTTGAACAAAGAGCAATCGGAGTGCGTACCGTTCAGGCTCGCCAAGCTCGGAAACTTGCCGGCGTCGGCGCGTTAGCGATCACTATCACAACATTGTCCTCCATCTTCAAGGATTCTGTGATAGTGGCCAGTTTGGCCCTCGCCTCGTTGACTGTTCTGATTGTCAGACTTCTCGTGTCGTTACGGGCCGAACGACATCACTCGGATCTCTTCGAAGTTCTGGCTCACACGGACCCGCTGACGGGCCTCGCCAATCGACGAACTCTTGCGGAACAGATCATCGAGAACTCCACCGTCGATGGGGCCAGCGGAGGAGTCCTCCTCATCGACCTCGACAACTTCAAGGAGGTGAATGACGCATTGGGCCACCGAGCCGGCGACCTCTTGCTTATCAGACTGTCCAGGCGGCTCAAGTCATTCCTCGGCGAGCGCCATCTCGCTCGCATCGGCGGTGATGAATTCGCGATCGAATGCGCCAACGGGACCGTCGAGGAACTGATGGAACTCGCTGAGCAACTCAATGGCCTCATCAGAGAGCCCATCGTGATCGATGACCTCGCACTTAGCGTAAGTGCGAGCATTGGTGTCGCCTCGCGAACCGGCGATGACGACTCACCAGACGTCCTCATTCGCCGGGCCGACGTCGCGATGTATCGGGCGAAAGAGTTGAAGTCGGGCGCTCAGCATTACGAGTTCGAGCATGATCGGAATGACCCGAGTCGACTCGTGTTGTATGGCGAACTTAGCGAGTCAGTGAAGAACAAGACGATTGAGGTCTACTTCCAACCCCTCCTCGACATCGCCGACGGTCGCGTCCGGGGATGTGAGGCGCTTGCCCGCTGGATCTCACCGAGTCTCGGACCAGTTCCTCCGGACCGGTTCATCCCGATGATCGAACTCCAAGGATTAATCGCGCCGTTTACTGCACACGTGCTTGATGAGGCCGTTCGCCATACGAGAAGTCTGGACGGGCTCGGGCACGAGCGCGGCGTCAGTGTCAACGTGTCAGAGCGAGACTTCCTCAACACGGACTTTGCGAACATAGTGACAGAAATCCTCCACGCTCACAGCTTTCGCCCCGAAAGGCTCACGATCGAAATCACCGAAAACGTCATCGCGAACGACGACACGGCAACCATTCGATGTCTACACCGCATGCGTGACTTAGGAGTACGTCTGTCAATCGATGACTTCGGAACCGGCTACTCAACCCTTTCAAAACTGATGGACTATCCGGTGGACGAACTCAAGATCGATCAGATCTTTGTGTCAAACGCCCTCACCAGTTCCAACGCGTCCGCCATTGTCAGAGCCAGCGTAGAGATAGCACGTTCGATGGATCTTATTTTGGTCGCTGAGGGGATCGAAGATGAAGCCACATTCCAGTTCCTTGAAAAGCTGGGAGTCAACATCGCCCAGGGCTACTACTTCGCACGTCCCATGCCTGCTCAGGAGTGTGCGGCCTTCTTACGGGACTACTAGCGTGACTGCCGTGTGATTTCGGTGTCAAGAAATCAGCGCAAACTGGGCCGGCCCGCCGGGTCCCGTAGGGCGAGCACGCGCCCGAGCTGACCCCGGCGTCAAGGTTTGCGCGGATGTCGTGGGCGTAGGTGGTCTCATCGTCCACGCGGTTGAGGCGTAGCCGCATCAGTTCGAGCATTAGGGCCGTGCGGGGTTGGTTTCGGTAGCAGAAGGCCCGGCGCGCGATGGCGGTGCGAACCTGAAGCAGCACCACGTCGGCGGCACCTGCGGTCAGCAGCGGCGTGAGTGGCTCCGCCGCGATGACGAAGATCATGGAAACTCCCCATAGGCGATCATCGAAATTCCCCACCTCCTGAGAGCAGCGGTGGGCCACTAGGTCCATCCGAAAAGAGGTGGGCCCCTTCAAGATTGGTGGCACTTCGGAAATGCGCGGGGTGTGCCACTGACGGCAAGGTTGTGACGAAGGGCTGACGAAAGGCGGGGGCTCTGCAAATCTGTTGGTAGTTCAAGACCCACAGATCGGAAGAACCCCCGTGGCAACAGACCCTACCCGCATGTGCGAACTCCTCGTCGACCTGCTCGACGTGGACATCAAGGACGTCGTGGGCGAGCACCGCGGTCCGCTCACGATCCACTTCGAGCGTCGACGCGACGTCGTGGGCTGTCCCGAGTGCGGGGTGCTCGCCCGGGTGAAGGACCGTCGCGCGGTCAGCCTGGTTGACCTGCCCACGAACGGACGACCCACCAGGATCGTCTGGCACAAGCGCCGGTTCTTCTGTCCCGACTCCGATTGCCCGAAAGGCTCATGGAGCGAGGTCGATGACCGCATTGCCTTTCCCCGACACCTCGTCACCGATCGGGCCGGACGCTGGCTCACCCGCCAGATCGGCAAGAACGGACGCAGCGTTCAAGAGATCGCCGACGAACTCGGTTGTGATTGGCACACCGTGAACGACGCTCTCCTGCGCTACGGCGAGGCCCTCGTCGACGACGATGACCGCTTCGGCCTCGTCGAGGCGCTGGGTCTCGACGAGACGCTCTTCGTGCGCGACGGCCAATACCGTCGCCCGCGCTTTTGCACCTCCCTCGTGGACGTCGCCACCGGCCAACTGCTCGACGTCGTTCCTGGTCGCGACAGCCACGAGCCAATCTCCTGGTTGCAGCGGCGCGACTGTCACTGGCGCTTCTCCGTCGCCTACGCCACCCTCGACCTCTCCGGCCCCTATCGCAAGGTCTTTGACACGACCCTGCCCTGGGCCCACCAGATCGCCGACCCGTTCCATCTGGTGAAGCTCGCCAACCAAAAGGTCGACGAGTGCCGTCGTCGCATTCAGAACGAGGTCTTCGGACACCGCGGCCACAAGAGCGACCCTCTCTATCGGGCTCGGCGATTGCTCACCATGGCGAGCGAACGACTCAGCGAGAACGGTCGTGAGAAGTTGCTCGGACTCCTCACTGCCGGGGACCGAAGACACCAGGTCGCCGCCTGCTACAACGCCAAGGAGGCGGTCCGCGAGCTCTACGGCGTCCCCGACTACGAGCTCGCCCAGCAGTGGATCGATGAACTGATTCGCGACATGAACGATCCTTCCTGGCCCGTTGAGGTTCGCTCACTGGGGCGAACCCTCAAGCGTTGGCGCGACCACATCATCGCGTGGCACCGCGCCCACTTCACCAACGGTCCCACCGAGGCGGCGAACAACTTGATCAAGCGCGTGAAGCGTGTCGCCTTTGGCTTTCGACGCTTCCGCAACTACCGGATTCGCGCGCTGCTCTATGCCGGCAAGCCCAACTGGGATCTACTGGCGACCCTCACACCCCACTGATTTCCGATGAGCCAGATTGGTGGTGCTAAGCCAACCATCCGAAGGGACCCTCCTCCATGCTCACACAAGGAGAAGACGTGGAAGTTCACGCACTGAAAGAACGGGGGTGGTCGATCACGGCCATCGCCACCCACACGGGCTGCGATCGCAAGACGATCAGGGCTTACCTCAAGGGAGAACGAACGCCCGGCGTTCGGGTGCGCACGGCACCCGATCCGTTGGAACCCTTCGTCCCCTACCTCACGCAGCGCTTCAGCGACGACCCCCACGTCTGGGCGAGCGCCCTCTACGACGAGGTGACGCGCCTGGGATATCCCCTCAGCTACCCGAGTTTTGCGCGCCAGGTGCGCCTGGCGAAGCTGCGCCCGCACTGCGAGGCGTGTGCCGGCGTTGCGGGCCGCGACACGGTTGAGATCGCCCACCCACCGGGCGAGGAGATCCAGTGGGACTGGTTCGAGCGTCGGCGCACGCCCTGGGGGGCCACGCTCTACGTGCTGCTCGGCACCCTCGCGCACTCGAGCCGGGTGCGTGGGGTGATCTGTGAGTCCATGGACCAGGCCCATCTCATCGACGCCATGGACCGTGTACTGCGCAAGCTCGGCGGCACCACGCGCGACTGGCGCGTGGACCGCCTGGCGACGGTGATCACCCCGGGCACGCGTGACGTCCAGCCCTCCTTCGTCCCCGTCGCCAAGCACTACGGGGCCGTCGTCGAGCCCTGTCCACCGCGACGGGGTAATCGCAAGGGGGTGGTCGAGTCCTCGGTTCGATTCGTCAGCGGACGCTGGTGGCGCACGATGAACGAGACCGACCAGACAAGCGCGCAGCGCTCCCTCGACCGGTTCTGTGAGAGCGTGGGCGACGCGCGGGTGCGCCGCGTCGCGGGGGTGCGCACCACAGTGGGCGAACTGGCGAACGCCGAGGTCTTGAGGGCCCTGCCCGCCCCCTACCCCGCGACGATTGTCGTCGAGCGCGTCGTCACGGCCAACGCCACCCTCCACGATCGGGGCAATCGCTACAGCGTGCCCCCGGGCCTCGCGGGAACGACGCTGCAGGTCCACCAGCGACTGGGCACCAGCACTCTCGAGGTCCGCTCGGCGAGTGGCTCACTGCTCTGTGCGCACCACCTCGCCCACGACGGGGCGGGGATGGTGGTGCGCGACCCCGCGCACGCGGCCGCGCTCGAACTGGCGGTGCTGAGCCAGTTCACCACGAAACGGCCCTGTGACAAGAAGGCCCACGTGGGGATCAGTGACGCGGCGTTGAGCCACGCGGCGCGACTACTGGGCGACTCCGGGCGAGACGTCCGCGTCGATCTGGAGGACTACGCGCGACTGGTGGCCTCGTGAGCGAGAACTCCACCTACCAACGACTGCGCGGACACCTCGCGACGCTGCGCTTGTCGACGGCCGCCGAGGCGCTACCCGGGGTCCTGGAGCAGGCCAAGGCTGAACGCCTCGGCCACACCGCGATGCTCGAGCGACTGCTCGGCCTCGAAGTCGAGGCGACCGAGCACCGTCGACGGATGAGCCTCGAGCGCTTCGCGTCGCTGCCCGCACCCTGGCGCCTGAGTGACTTCGACTTCGACGCCCAGCCGAGCGTCGACCGCGCCCTGGTGAACGAGCTGTCCACCCTGGGCTTCTTAGAGGACG
>JAJZSX010000151.1 GCA_021849435.1 Actinomycetes bacterium
GACGCTCGCCCACAGCGAGCGCAGCTGACCCGAGTTGGCCGGTGAGGCGAGCGCGTTGAGCATGGCTCCCTCGACGACGGGGTCGCCCAGGTGCGCGAAGTTCACCGCGCCGGCGATGAAGGTGTTCGCGGGCAGCGCCGTCAGCCCGAGTCCGCCCTGGGCCGGCGACGTGGTCGCGGGCTGGGAGACGAACCAGACGTAGTTCAGTGCCGGGTCGACGCCGCCGAACTGGATCCAGTCGGCGCAGTCGTACTGCCCGAGGATCACGTTCTCGATCAGCGTCGACTGGGTCAGCGGCCGCGGGGTCACGGTGATGCCGACCGCCTGGAGCTGCTGGGACAGGAACGCGAAGCCCTTTTCCGACGAGGCGCTGCCCGAGATGTAGTCCATCACGAAGCCGACCGTGGAGACCTTGTGATTGGCCTTGTAGGCGTCAACCAGCGCCTTGGCCTTCTTCGGGTTGTAGGACGGATAGTGGGGGTTGCGGTAGTAGGGCGACGAGGTCTTGTAGATGCCATCAGAAATCGGCTGGACCCCGCCGGCGACCACCGTATGGAATGCCTTGCGGTTGATCGCCATGGCGCAGGCCTGACGAATCGACACGTCGTTGAGCACGGGCTTGAGCTTGGTGTTCCAGTTCAGGGTCGACGGGTCCACGGCGCCCATCGTGCCCTCGTAGTCGGCGAACTGCACCGGCGCGGGCACCGCCTGGCCCTTCTCGATGTACGAGAGCGCGCCGGGCACGCCCGCGGTGGCGAACTCACCGGCCCAGGCGAAGTACTGGTTCATCGTGCCCGTCGTGTTGACGATCAGACAGTACGAGTCCGGGTTGGTCGGGTCGTTGACGTCAGTGCGGTACTGAATGCCCTTCATGGTCTTGAGGTTCGCCACGCTCGACCCGTCCTGGGTCAAGATCATGTCGACCTGGCCCGACTGCAGGGCGAGGTTGCGCGTCGGGTCGTCGGGAATCGTACGGAACGTGACCCCGTCGAGGTAGGGAAGCCGGCGGTGGTGGGCGTCCTTGCGCCAGTAGTTCGGATTGCGCTTGAACTTCGACTCGAAGTTGACCTGCCACGACTCGACGACGAAGGGGCCCGTGCCGATCGGATTACCCGTGTAGGTCGGCGAGAAGGTGTCGGGATGGGCCATGTAGGCGGTCTGCTGCTCGCACAGCGCGCCGTAGGGGAAAGTCGAGTAGGAGACGACCAGGTCGAACTTGACGACGTACGCGCTCACCTTGGTCACCGAGGCGATGATCGGGCGGATCGCGAGGCCGACCGTCGGGTCGGCGGCGGCGGCGTTGAAGTTTGCCACCACGATGTCGGCGTTGAAGGGGTCGCCGTTGGAGAAGGTCACGCCCTGGCGCAGGACGACGGTCCAGGTCTTGTACAGGCTGCTCGGCGTGGCCGAGAGCGCGAGCATCGGCAGCCAGGTGCGGCCGTTGGCCGAGGAGACGAAGAGCGCGTCATAGAGCGCGTTGGCCACACAGAAGCCCGACGAGTCCATCTTTCCTTGGGCGCCATTGAAGATGTGATAGTTCGGCACGTCCGAAATCAGCCCCACTCGCAGCGTTCCGCCTAATTTCGGCTTGCCGAGATTGACCCCTGGCGCGGCACCAGCGGCCGTCGCGAGCAGGCCGTCCACGACCGAACCCGCCATCGCGATGCCGCCCACCGTCGCGGCCGAATGGGTGAGGAACGTCCGCCGGTCAATCGTCGAAGTCATCGTCAACTTCCTCTCGCATCAGGATCCGGCCCTGTTGCCGAGTCCCCCCTTGCGGCGAACCTAGCAATCGCGGGCTGGGCAACGGCGTCGGACCGGCAGAACTTTGCCTTAGACCGCTCTCAGTGATCGCCCGGTCGGCGCGGGCCAGAGCCGCGATTTCGCCTTTAAATCAGGGTCCGGGTGGCGGGAGGACCCACCCGGACCCTGACGATCGCTGGCGATCAGTTGGCCATCATGTCCAGTCCGGGGCGAAGCCGCCCGTCGTTGCCCGGCCCGGCGGCCCACGCGCCGCCCGTCGGGGCCCCGCCAATGCCGACGTTGGACGCGTCAAGGACCGTATGGCTGGCGCCGACCGTCCCCTCGGCCTCGATGACCGTGCCCGTGGTCACGTCGCTAAGGGTGGCACTCGAACCCGGCTTGGTATACGTCGTCGAATTGCCGACCTGGATCGTGCGATAGAAGCCCTGGGCGTCGCTCACGACGATGGTGCTGCCCGAGACCGAGACGACCGAGCCCGACACGTGCGCGAGGTCGATCTCGATCGCCGACGCCGTCGCGGCATTCGTCGCCGACGGCCGGACCTGGACCCGCTCGCCGACCGCGAGGGCGGCCGCCGAGGCGCTCGCCATCCCCTCGCTCACGGTGGTGGACGGCTCGAGCGCGTAGGTCGAGCTCGTCCCGTCGGGCAGCTGCAGCGTGATCGAGGTGGCGCTCACGGCGGTCACGACCCCGCTCGGGACCCCGCCACTGGGTCCGTGCGCCGGGACCACGACGACGGTGGTGGCGGTCGTCGAGCCCGACGCTGCGACCATGACCGCGACGTTCTCGCCGATCGTGATGGCCGACGCCGTGGCGGTGGCCCCGTCCTTGCGAAAGACCGTCGAGCCCGTCAGGGCGTAGGTCGAGAGCGTCCCGCTGGGATCCTTGACGGTGATGGAGGTGGCGGTGACGGCCGTGACGGCGCCCACGGCGCCGAGGTCGCCAAAGGGAGCGTGGTCGCCAAAGGGAGCGTGATCCCAGGCGTGACGCGCGCCGGCGAGCGCCGTCGGCGTCGTGGCCGCGCGCGACCCGGTGGTCGACGCGGCGCCGGCGACGCCGATACCCGTCGCGAGCGCCCCGATCGCCACCACGGTCGAGACGCCGACGCGCTTGCCGATCCTGTGTTCGTTCCTGGAGGACATCGTTGCCTGCTTTCTGTCTCGAGGGAGGGTGGGATCGAGACCTGACCATCCTGGCGAGGCTCCCTGAGGCGCCGATGTGGTCTCGCTAAGAGCCCACTAAAACTCCAGCCGCCCGATCGACTCGGCAAAGCACCGCGGCGGGCCGCGCATCGGGCAGACTGGCTCCGTGCGGCTAGCACCTCACGGAGCCGTTCGGATGAGACACATCTATTAGGGAGGACCACGAACGTGGCGTCGACGTTGGGAACACACGACGGCTCGATTGAAGACGAGCCATTTCACATAGAACAACACGGGATTGACTACATTCCCGAGGAGGAACGGTGGGCGACCGCCCGCAACATCGGTGCGATGTGGACGGGCTCGGCGGTCAACGTCGAGTACTTCATCTACGGCGCGATCCTGATGGGCTTCGGGTTCAGCTTCTGGACCGCCTTCAGTCTGATCGTGCTCGGCAACCTCTCGTACCTGCTGCTCGGCGTCGCCTCGCTGCAGGGACCCGAGTCGGGCACGACCGCCTTCGCGATCAGCCGGGCGCCCTTTGGCCTACGGGGATCGCGCATCGTGAGCTTCTTCAACTGGATCACCCAGCTGGGCTTTGAGACCGAGGGCCTGATCCTCATCGTCGGCGCGGCGATGGTGCTCTTCCAGATGGCCGGCATCCACGTCAGCAGCCCGCTCAAGGTGATCCTGATCATCCTCGCCGCGGCCATCCAGGCCGTCATGCCCTACCTCGGCCACGCGACGATGGTGAAGATCCTGCGCGCACTGATCATCCCCTTCGTGGCGATCTTCGCCCTGTTCGCGATCTTTGACCTCAAGCACGGCTCGGTGCACTTCAAGGGATTCCTCGGCGGCTGGGAGCTCTACACCGCGGGACTCGCCTTCACCATCGCCCTGTCGGGCCTGGGCTGGACCGAGTGCGGCAACGACTACACCCGTTACCTGCCCCGCGACTCCAAGAAGGGGGCGATCGTCGGCTGGGTGTTCCTCGGCACCGCGCTGCCCGAGATCGTCCTGATGACCCTGGGTGCGCTCACCTACACCTTCATCTCCTCGAGCGCCCAGGTGGCCGCCTGGAACGGCTCGAACCCCCTGCAGGCGCTCTACGGCCAGCACTTCATCCCGACCTGGGTCGTCGCGGTCTTCCTCGTCTTTGCGATCGTCCAGCTCTTTGGCATCAACTCGCTCGACCTCTACAGCTCGGGAGTCTCGGTCCAGGCCATGGGGATTCACCTCAAGCGCTACCAGGCGGTCGTGATGGACAGCATCATCGCCGGGCTGCTCACGATCTACGCCATGTTCCAGTCGACCTTCTCGCTCTACATGAAGGAGTTCGTCGGGGTCATCATCGTCTGGATCGCACCGTGGTTCGGGGTGTACATCATGGACTGGATCCTTCGCCGCTTCCGCTACAACCCGGCCGAGCTCCAGCGCACCGACCGCGACGGCCTCTACTTCGGCGGCAAGAGCGGGGTCAACTGGAACGCGATCGTCGCCTTCTTCGTGGGTCTGGTCGCCTCGACCCTCGCCTACTCAAAGGCGCCGCCGCCGGCAAACTTCCCGTTCCACTGGATGACGCCGATCTCCAACCACTACGGCGCCTTCTACTGCACCGGGACTGCGAGTGCCAACTGCGGCCCGGCCGGCTGGTTCGGCGGCGCCGACTTCTCGATTCCCATGGGCATCCTCGTCGCGGCGATCCTGTACTTCCTCTTCGAGAAGGTCACGGGCTACGTCGGCATGCAGGTCGCGCGCCAGAAGGAGCTCGAGCCCACTCGCTGAGACATCGCTAGCCAACGAACGAGTCCCGGGGCACTGCCCCGGGACTCGTTCGTTGTTCGACTTCGTCAGTCGTTACGACTGGGGCTGAATCCGTATCAGCAGGGCCTGCGGCGTAAGGCCGGCCAGACCGGGCACCAACACCACGTGCACGTGCGCTGGCGGCGTCGTGGTAAGGCTTGCCACATTCGCGGAGGTAAGCGGCACGACGGTGGCGCCATTCGCCAGGAGGGTCTCAGCGCCAAAGTAGACGGTTGCGGGCACGTTGTTTCTCGTAGTGACAACCATGCTTGTCGTTCCAGTGACTGACGCGACGACGCCGTCAATCGGGTGAATCTTCGTCGACTGGATCGCAACCTTTGACGCCACGTACGACGCAGTCGTCGACGTTGACGACGGTGTCACGTGCACCCGTTCGCCAGCGACGAGGTTAGCGAGCGCAACCGTGTTGTCACCCATTGTGACGACGGTGGCCGGTGTCGCCGACGAAAACAGGATGGTCATGGTCACGTTGCAACGAACCGTCACGACCATTGACGTCGCGCCGACCGACGAGATCATGCCCTCGATCGGGCGGATCTTGGTGGGCACGACCCGGATCGTCGCAGCGGTGTAGTTCGTCATCGTGGCACCCGCCGCCGGGGTGACGAACACGCGCTCGCCCGAGGTGAAAGTCGGTGCGGTAGTTGTCACCGTGTGACCGATGATGAACGTCGTGGCGGCGTTGTACGTCACGGTGACATCCGTCAACTTGGGTGACGATACGACAAATGTGTTCGTGCCCGTGGCGGTGATTACGCCATCGATCGAGCGGATCTTCGCTCCACCGTGGTCGTGGTCGGACGCGCGAGCATTCAAGGACACCGACGTCCACGTACCGTTCGCCGATGCGCCGGCGATCCCGACGCCGCTGGCGACCATGGCAGCGACCATCGCGGCGGCGCCGGCGCTGCGGATTAACTTCACTTTCAGATTTCGGTTCCCCCTTCGACAAACTCCGTTGGTGAAGGAGTAAGGCAAATAGCCCAACCCTCCACCCGAGTCCTGAACCGAAGTATCTCCTACGCCCCGACCAGAATCGGGGTTTCGGTTGACGATTCAACGAGATGTGCCGGTTCGTCGATGTTCTGACGACTCGGTCTTACCGCCCCTCCACGCCCAGCCACGGAGTGTGTCCCCGCGGCGGCGGATTGACTGGTCCACCGAGCCAGGTTGATCGCGGCGTTATGGTCGCGACCTATCACGAGGTCACACCCCTCGCAGGTGTACTCCCGCACGTCGAGGGGCAGCTTGGCTTTCACTGTCCCGCAGGTACTGCAGGTCTTGGACGACGGGTAGAACCGGTCGGCAACGACCAACTCGGACCCGTACCACGCGGTCTTGTAGGCGAGCTGGCGACGGAACTTACCCCAACTGGCGTCGGCGACATGCTTGGCGAGGGAGTGGTTCTTCACCATGCCCTTCACGTTCAGGTCCTCGATCACGATCCGGTCGTAGCGCTTCGCGAGCATCGTCGTCGTCTCGTGGATCAGGTTGCG
>JAJZSX010000152.1 GCA_021849435.1 Actinomycetes bacterium
CCGGTCGAAGTCGAGGCGGAGTATTCTCGCTCAGATCAGACCAAGGCGGCCTGAGACATCCAAGCTCGGAAGTCTCCAGGAAACCCAGGCCGAATCAAGTTGCGGCGTTGATGAATGGTGCGAAAGGGCTTGACACACCACTTCTCGCGATCACCCTGCAAGCGCTTATTGGTTTGTTGGCGGCTACGGGCATGCGAATCGGGGAAGCCATCGCGCTTCCCTGCGGCGATGTCAACTGGGACGAGAGTCTGTTGAGCGTGCGCAGCGCCAAATACGGAAAGTCTCGAGAGGTTCTATTGCATCCGAGCACCGTCCAAGCACTGCGGCACTACGTTGGCGAACGAGATCAACTCGTCCAAGTGGTGGACCAGAGTGTCTTTGCCTCGACACGGGGTGCTCGGATTAACTACAGCACGGTTCGCCAGACGTTCAACCTGCTGCGCCATTGCACCTTCGTGGGAGAAGCGCCGCGCCGCGCGCGCATCCATGACCTCCGACACACCTTTGCCGTCAACACGCTGTTGAGTTGGTACCGCGACGGCGGCGAGATTGCTACACGCACGCCGCTGCTCTCTACCTATCTCGGCCATGCCAATCCGGCGAGTACGTACTGGTATCTGTCGGCGGTGCCGGAATTGCTATCGCTGGCGGCGCAACGACAGGAGCAGGCTTTCACCCTCACGCTCGAGGGGCGACCATGAGCACGATCGCTCCTACGTTAGAGGCGTTCTTCACCGATCGACTTATCAATCAGCGCCAAGCCAGTACGCACACCGTGGCCGCCTATCGAGACACGTTTCGTTTGCTCCTCACCTTCGTGCATTAGCGCTCCGGGACAGCACCCAGCGCGCTCGACTTTGGTGACCTCGACGCCCTACTTATTGGTGCGTTCTTGGATTACCTCGAAAATGAACGACACAACAGCACCCGCACGCGAAACGCCCGGCTGGCGGCGGTTCACTCATTCTTCCGGTTCGCCGCACTGAGTCATCCCGAGCACGCGTCCCTCATACAAAGGGTCCTGGCAATTCCCATTAAGCGCGGTAGTCGAACCGATGTCTCGTTCCTCGACAGAGCAGAGATAGCTGCACTGCTGGCAGCACCAGATCGAACCCGATGGATCGGTCGTCGTGATTACGCCTTGCTTGTCACGGCCATCCAGACCGGGCTGCGAGTATCGGAACTTGCGGGGCTTTGTCGTGAGGACGTCGCTCTGGAGAAAGGCGCGCACGTCCGTTGCCTCGGAAAGGGTCGAAAGGCGCGTTGTACTCCGCTCAACGCCGACACTGTTGTCGTGATGCGCAGGTGGATGGATGAACAAGGAGGAGAACCTCGAGACCCGCTGTTCCCTACGAGTCGAGGGCGACCGCTCAGCCGTGATGCTATAGCGCTGGTCGTGACGAGGCACACGAAGACCGCTCTATGGACATGCCCGTCGCTCAAGCACAAGACGGTGTCACCACACGTACTGCGACACACGACTGCCATGACCCTGCTGCAGAGCGGCAACGACGTCGCAATCATTGCAATGTGGCTCGGTCATGAATCAATTGAGACATCACAGATTTACATCCATGCCGATCTCTCCATCAAGGAACGAGCATTGGCGCGCAACGCGCCGTTACACACCACGCCGGTTCGCTACGTTGCAACCGACCGGCTCGTTGCCTTTCTCGAGGCGCTCTGATTATGCCGATCTTTTCTTCCCGATCTCCGCCCATCACCAGGCTTTGACACGTTTCTCGGCATAATCACGAACTCGGCATAACCCTCGGAATCCGCATGCTGAGCTTTGTAAGGAGTAAACACACCCAGCGCCTATTGGAAGTCACAGTCCTCGACCTGCGAACGGGCCACCAGAAGATCCTGCTTGCGCAACGAGGGCATGGTCGGTTCTTTCGTCTTCTCTCCCGATGGCCGCTACTTGGTGGGCTGCCGGGAAGGGCAGGCGCCGTTGACCGCCACCATTTTGGCCTTCGACCTCGAAACTGATGTGGCAGTTGAGATCGGTGAGGGCCGCGATATGCGGGGGACGCCTGCATGGTTGCCCGACTCGTCCGGTTTCGTTTTCTCGTCGAACGAGTCTCAAGAGTTCTGCGGCCTGTTCCTTTACGATCTCGCGAGTGAGCAGTCGTATACAATCTGTGCGACCGAAGCTGACGTTGTCTGGCTGGAGCCCACAAGTGCGTCGAGCGGGCTAGTCGTGCTACACGTGGACGCAGCGGACCGACTTTACAAGTACTCCGGTGAACAGACGTTGGTGGAGGTACCGCTGCCCGGCCGAGGTGTGATCACTTCCTACGTGCCGCCACCGATGCTCACAGCCGACGGGCGATACTGTACGTTCAACCTGACGTCTCCGGTAGACAGCGGAAGTGTCTGGCGGTGCGACCTCGAGACGGGTGACTCGGTGCGGCTGAGCTCAAACAGTGGCGCGGTGCCGATCGAGACGCTAGCCGTCCCGTCGCGGCACAGGGTCCGCTCGTTCGATGGCGTCGAAGCCCCGGTTTCGTTGTACCGAATGCCTTGCTTGGAGGAGGCAGGCGGTGATTCTCAGCAGGGTTGGCCGGCACTGGTTTGCCTGCACGGTGGCCCGGAGGACAACATACGCCTTGGCTATGAACCGAGGACTCAGACTCTCGTCAACCGTGGATACAGTGTCGCGCCTTGGGAGTGTTTCCAGAACGTCCACCGATGTCCATCAGTTTCCAGATCTGGTGGCCGGACGAAGGGCGGTGTCCACCAACGTCCACTGAAGTCCGCTCACGTTTGACGTCGTGGCTAGACGATTGGCTAGACCTTGGCTCGTTTCAAGGTCTAGTCACTATATCAGTTTCGAAGGTCTGGCGGCGAGGTGCTCAACTTGTGGCTGGGCTATCAGTAGAGAATCTGAGAGGATCCTTTCTCCATTTTTCCCGGCATGATTCACTCCGTCGTATTGTCTGCGCCTAGCAAATTTCCTTCATGTCGTCTTGACGCTTCCTAGTATATTGAGTAGCATACCCAGTATGCAACATTACTCGAGTCCAGAATGAGTATCCGGCATTCGTTGCTCGCCCTGCTGAGTGAGGGTCCGAAATACGGCTTCCAACTTCGCCAGGAGTTCGAGGCGAGTACCGGCGACGTATGGTCCCTGAACGTCGGCCAGGTCTATACAACGCTCGATCGCCTCGAGCGAGACGGCTTGGCGGAGTCCGACGACATTGACGCGGATGAGCGTCAGAGAAACTTTCGGATCACTAAGAATGGCGAGGAGGAGCTAGCTCGATGGCTGCGTACGCCACCCGATCTCACGCAGCCACCTCGAGACGAACTGGTCATCAAGGTTCTGGTGGCATCTCGCTTGCCCGACGTGGACGTGTACAACGTCATTCAGGTACATCGTCGCTACGTCGTGCAGTTGATGCAACAGTGGACCCGTCTCAAAGAAGACGAAACTCGTTTCGACTTGGCTTTCGCCTTAGCTGCCGACGCCGAATTATTCAGATTGGACTCCGTAGTTCGATGGCTTGACGCCGCCGATGGTCGGCTGCGGCGTTCTCGTCAGGAGTCGACCACGAAAAGTAGTGAAGGAGCACCGCGTATTCGACGAAGGACTGGAGCACATTGATGAACATGTTGGAACTCCGAAATGTCTCGAAGGTTTACGGCGAAGGCGCCACCGAAGTCGATGCCATTCGCAACATTGATCTCGCAGTCGAAAGTGGTTCTCTCGTGGTGATTATGGGACCGAGCGGTTCTGGCAAATCGACCTTACTGACCATTGCTGGGAGCCTTGAGCTACCCACGACTGGTGACGTCATGATCAACGGAACAAATGTGGTGGGTATGTCGCGTAATGACAAAGCTCGTCTACGGCGACGAACCATTGGCTACGTCTTTCAAGATTTCAACCTTCTCGCGGGTCTGACTGCCGTCGAAAACGTCTCACTGCCTCTCGAACTCGATGGAATTTCTTTGAAGAAGGCGCGAGCTCAAGGAATGTCGGCGCTCGATCAGCTCGGACTTTCGGACCGAGCCGAGCGATTCCCAGACGAACTGTCTGGAGGTGAGCGTCAGCGCGTGGCCATCGCCAGGGCCGTTGTGGGCGAGCGCAGTCTGCTCCTCGCCGACGAACCATCGGGAGCCCTAGATTCGGTCAACGGCGAGGCCGTGATGCGAATAATCCTGTCGGCGTGTCACGGTGGCGTCGCCGCACTGGTCGTGACCCATGACGCAAAGCTCGCCTCATGGGCAGATCGGGTGGTGTTTTTGCAAGATGGAAAGGCTGTCGACGAGACGTTGGCCCCCCAAAGTCCCGAAAAGTTACTCGATCAAGACGCAACCAACCCCCCAGCATCGTGACCCAACACTCGGACTCGATCGAGCACCGTCCACTAGACGGAGGTATGCCCGCGCGCCGCGCAGTGACCCGATGGGCGTGGCGGCTTCTTCGACGCGAGTGGCGACAGCAGTTACTTGTGTTGGCGCTTATTACACTCGCCGTTGCAATCACCACCGTTGGCGTAGGAGTCTCGGTCAACACGCCACTGTCGCCTTACGTTGGATTTGGCAACGCACAGGATCTGGCGACGTTTTCAAATAACGGTGCGTTGACGACGGGAAAGATCGCATCTTGGCGTCAACGCTACGGTGCGGTCGACGTCATTGACAACGAAACGGTTTTGGTGCCGGGATCCGTGGACACCTTCACTCTTCGCGCACAGGATCCCTACGGTCCTTACGGTAAGCCTCTGCTTTCGCTGGTGTCGGGACACTTTCCGACGAAGGCCAATGAGGCGGCGGTGACCTCGGGCGTTGCCTCGGACTTCAATCTGAAGGTCGGGAGCGATTGGGCCGTGAAGGGAGTGATGCGCAAGGTCGTCGGTATTGTTGAGAACCCAAAAAATCTCTTAGATGAATTTGCTTTGGTGATACCTGGGCAGGTGGCCACGCCCACCAGTGTGACGGTTCTCTTTGACGCACCTCTGGGCACGCCGCTCAAATCGCTCGGCCCTAACGTCATCACGCCGAGGTCCGTAGCTCAGGGCAACGTCTTGAATCCTGAGACCATCTCAATTGCGCTCGTTACGATGGCGATGCTCTTGATCGCGCTCGTCGCCATTGCAGGCTTCACCGTGCTGGCCCAACGTCGACTTCGATCGATTGGAATGCTCGGCGCGCTCGGCGCCACCGATGAGCACATCAAATTAGTGGTCCGCGCCAACGGTGTGTTCGTTGGGCTCGTCGGCGCGGTGGTCGGCTTCGCCCTTGGTTTCACGGCGTGGTTGGCATATCGGCCCATCCTCGAATCGAGCGCGCATCACGTCATCGGCGTGTTTCAGTTGCCGTGGATGGTGATTGTCGTGGCCGTCGTGCTCGCCGTAGCTTCTGCCTTCTTCGCCGCGACGGGGCCCGCACGTGCCATGACGCGGATTTCCACGGTATCGGCACTCGCGGGCCGTCCGGCCCCACCGAAGAAACTACGTCGTTCTGCGGTCCCCGGACTTGCGTTCGTCGTTGTGGCGTTCTTTCTCTTAGGCGCCGCCGGTGCGAGCGGAGGCAATGGTGGCGGTGTGTTGGAACTCGCTCTTGGCTTCGTCACCTTGACCGTCGCAGTTGTATTGCTCTCGCCCTTTCTGCTCACGTTGCTTGACCGGTTCTCTCGTCGTGCACCCCTCGCGATTCGCATGGCGATGCGCGACCTCGCTCGCTACCGGGCACGATCGGGCTCGGCCCTTGGCGCAATCAGCGTTGGTGTACTTATCGCCATGGTCGTCATCATCGCGACGGCGGCCCGCTTTGGCAACGCTCTCGACTACGCCGGCCCCAACCTCTCGTCGACGCAACTCATCATCTACACCCCGAACGGTCCCTATGGTCCGGGCGGCCCAGGAAATTCGGGTAAGGGTGGTGGTGCCTCGACCACATCGACTACTTCAATGGCACGTAGTGCGCGCGACATCGCGGCATCCCTGGGCTCTCATGAGGTCATCAAACTGGAGACCACCAGCGCAACGCTGCAACACGCCGCGTCCGGTCGGAGTTTCTCGGGCCCGCTCTATGTGGCGACACCCCAACTCCTTAGGGCATTTGGGATAAGGTAGTCTGCTGTAAAGCCGACCACCGAGATTCTCTCGATGCGACCCGGGTTCTCCGGTCTTAGCAAGATGCAGATTGTCTACGGCAACTACTTCAATGGTCAGGCCGGCAATGGCCAGCCCGGGAATGGGCCGGGCGGCGGC
>JAJZSX010000153.1 GCA_021849435.1 Actinomycetes bacterium
CGGCCTTTGAGCGTGCCCGCTCGCGACTGCTGCCAACGCCAGTAGGCGTCGGTGGCGCCGCGCACGCCGTCGGCGAAGACTTCCTTCGAGATTTCTTGCCACCAGACCTCACCGGTGGTGTCGCTGGCGCAGACGGTGTCCTTCTCAGCGTTCCAGCGTTTGCGTAGGGAGTAGAACGAAGGGGGCGTCCCCGACTCGCCAGTTTCATGGTAACGATCGAGGTCGGCCTTCATCTGATCGAGCGTCCAGTTACATGCCTTGCGACGCGCACCAAAGAATCGACTGATCTGGGCTGACTGTTCGTCCGTGGGATCGAGCGCGAAGGTGAAGGCTTGGATGGCCTGGCCCTCGGGTGGGCAGTACCTACGCGGCATCGGTCGACTCCTGCGCCGCCGCCAACGCTTTTGCCGCTCGACGTGCGGCCGCACGACGACCATAGAGACGAGCGCAGAACGAGGTCGACACCTCAGTCATGTCGCGAACGAGGTCGTCGTCGACCTCGGCGTCGTCCACCACGACCAGTCGTCGTCCATTGGCCTCCAGCGACGCAGCGACGTACTGCGAGCCGAATCTGGCGAAGCGATCACGATGTTCGATCACAATCGTCGTCACGGCGGTTCGCTAAGCAGGGCGAGGAATTTGCGTCGCTTGCCTTTGAGTCCGGAGCCGATATCGGTTACCACGCGGTCAATCGAATGACCCTGAGCCGTGGCCCAGACGCTCACGCGCGCCACCTGACGATCAAGGTCTGCTCGTTGGTCACCAGATGAGACGCGAGCGTAGACGGCGGTAATGCCATCCTCCAAGCTCTGCGTTTCGAGATCGCCGACGAGAATACGTCTCCCCATCTTTCGCGCGGGGATCGGCAGCGTTCCCTGGCGGAACCACCGATAGGCGGTCTGAGGATGTATCCCCTGAATGTTGGCCCACTCACTCAAATTCATTACTTCATAGTCTTGCGGTGTGGTGTGACACAGCTGGAACCCCTATCATCCCGTGCCGGACTACGCGAGAGCTCATCGCAAAGTTGCTGAGATCTCGAAGTATCGACGGCGGTGCTCGGACAGGTAGGGGCGAAGCACCGGGTGAAACGCGTCAGGTACCGGTGGGCCTGGGTAGGGTCGACCAGAAAATCATCGCGGCCCGAGTGAACACGCCCGTTCGCGTACTGCCGACCTTCGACACCAGGGTCGAGACGATCACCCAGGTGATCGGCGTGGACGACTGACTCTCCTGGCACGATGCCCAACGTGTCAGCGCTTCAACCCACCCCTCGAGATGCGACGAGGCAGGGGCCAGGAGAGCTTGATGTGTTCACCCTCGATGGTGCACTGTCGATAACGACGAGCCGCCGTTCTCAATGACGGAACCGACAAGATCGGGTCGCTCTTCGAAGACCTCCGTTAACGCACCTATGTTGCGACACCGCCATTGATGTCGTGTTCCAGTGCGACGGGACACATCGCCGAATGGTCACAATGGCCCGGGAATGGCGCTGAAGGCAGTCCACGACGCACGACAACGAATCGGCGAGAAGGGTTCATCCAACGAAATCGTCGCACGGAAGCGACATCTTGCCCGACCGACAATTCGGAGACGGACGATGTAGAATACACCCCAGGACGTCTAGAAACCTGCTTCCTTCTTGTCTGACACTTCGTCAGACTCCATCAGAAGACAGGAAGCACGATGCGAAACGACTCAAACGTCCACACTCGTCGTTGGTTGACAAGATCCCTCACAACCCCGTTCATCGCTTCGGCGGCGACTGCGGCGCTCCTGGTCGCGGGGTTGAACTTCGCGGCCGCCGGGCCCGCATCGGCCGCGGGTACCAAAACGAACACCATCACCGCGGTAGCGGCCCCATCGGCCGGCAGTGCGGGCGGGTCCTTCGTGACGAGTGCCACGGCCACCTCCGGTGACACCGTGATCATCTCGACCGATGCCACCTCCACCGGTTGCACGCTCGCCGGAACCAAGGTCAGCTTCACTGGTTCGGGCAACTGCGTCATCAACTTCAACGACGCCGGCAACGCAACGTTCGCCGCGGCGAACCAGGTGCAGCAGCACGTTCAGGTGTATTCGGCCAATACGATCCACCCCAGCACCGCCCCGACAACGGGACTCGTGCACGACACCTATAGCGCGAGTGCCACGGCAACCTCGGGTGACACCGTGATGATCTCCCTCGACGGAAACTCGACGGGCTGCGCGATGAAGTCAGGCAACAAAGTCAGCTTCACCGCTCCGGGTACGTGCTTGGTGGACTTCAACGATGCCGGTAACGGCGCCTTTGCCGCCGCCGTGCAGATTCGCCAGAGCATCACGGTGCGCACGACGGCCCTGAGGACCCAGGCACCCATCTACCTCACCAGCCTCAACGGGTTCGTCGGAACAGGACTCGCACTGACTTCGTCAGGTGGCTCGGGATCGGGCGCCGTCAGTTATGCGGTCACGAGCGCCGGCAGCGCGTTGTGCTCAGTGTCCAGTGGCTTCTTGCACGCGTCAACCGCTGGCACCTGCCAGGTCACTGTGATGAAGGCCGGTGACACGATCTACCTTGACGCCAAGTCCAACGTCACGACGGTCACGCTGGCTCGCCGAGTGGCTAGCGCGCCGCGTGCGATCAAGATGGGCTCTGCGGTCTTCACCGGTCGTTCCATGGTGACGTCGGTCATCGGCACCCACTTCTATGGTCAGCCCCGCTTCACCAGCAGCGTGAGCGGAACCAGGGTCGGCGTGATTCGTGACACGGGTCAGGTCCTCACCATTCGCGTCACGATCTCCGCCTCTGCTCCGCGTGGCGTGCACACGTTCTTCCTCGTGTTCGCTCACGGTCAGCGCACATCGGTGCGCTACAACCAGCGCTAGAAGCAACGTCGTCAACTCGGCCGGCGGGTCGTCTCGTTTCAACGAGATCCACCCGCCGACCGAGTTCTCTTCACTGAGAACCCTGAGCCGTCTCAATTATTGACAACGTTCCCCACCGGCGCAGAGTTGGCCAGCCCGGCGGGTGACCTCGAAGTCGTCAGAGCGCTAAACGAAGACCTCTCAATTCACCGTTGCTTCCATGACTGGGCTCGGACCGCGTGGATTCATCAACACGTTGACCCGAACCTGATCCTCAGGTCTCACAGTGCGGCTGGAGGGATTCGAACCCCCGACCCTCGGTTCCGTAGACCGATGCTCTAATCCGCTGAGCTACAGCCGCAGTAATACAGGCCTCCTATCCTAGCGGTCCTCGACTAGGGGCGACCTCGCCTCTACCATGCCCAAGTGGCCCTGAACAACGACCTACCTCGCCTCCTTGATCTCATTGAGGGCCCGATGGTGGCGATTCGCCACGACCTGCATGCCCACCCGGAGCTCTCCTTCGCCGAGTTCCGCACCAGTTCCGTGATTCGCGCCCGCCTCGAGGAGCTCGGCTGGCTTCTTGAGGAGTGCCCCACCGAGACGGGCGCGGTGGCGACCCTGGAAGGGGCTCCGGGACGACACGTCCTGATCCGCGCGGACATCGACGCCCTGCCGGTCAGCGAGGAGACCGACCTCGCCTTCTCCAGCGAGACCGCGGGCGTTATGCACGCCTGCGGCCACGACGTGCACACCTCCGCGGCACTCGGGGTGGCCGATCTCCTGGCGCGACTGCACCAGGCGGGTGAACTCGTCGGCGTCTTCACACTGGTCTTCCAGCCCGCCGAGGAAGGTCTCGGTGGCGCGCGCGCCATGCTCGAACGCGGCCTGCTCGAGGGCCGCGACGTCGACTACGTGATCGGCGCCCACGTGTCGAGCCTCGGTCCCGTTGGTTTCGTCGCGGCGCGCCCCGGAGTGATCATGAGCGAGGCCCACGCCTTCGACATCCACCTCGCCGGCGCGGGCGGCCATGGCGCCATGGCGAGCGACGTGGGCAACGTCGTGCTCGCCGTCAGCGACCTTGCCCCGCGCCTAGGCGAGGTCGTCGAGGGGCTCTCCTTCGAGGGCACCGCGTGCGCATGCTCGGCCGGGGTGATCCGCGCCGGCAGTGCGCCCAACGTGGTGCCGCGCCACGCGAGCCTCTCGGGCACTCTGCGAACCTTCACCGACGACCAGCGCGTCGAAGCCCTGGCCCGACTCGATGCGCTGGTCGAGTCGGTCGCCAGCCGGTTCTCGGTCACGGCCGACATCGACTTCACGTTCTCGACCCCTGCCGTGACCAACGACGTACGCGCGATGGAGATCGTCGCCGGCGCGCTGGGGAACGCCCCGGGCGTCCTCTACGCCGAGATGGGCCCGGTGAGTCCCAGCGACGACGTCTCCGAGCTTTTGGACCGCGTGCCCGGCTGCTACCTCTTCGTCGGCGGCGCCGCGCCCGACGGTTCGAGTGGCATGCACCACAGCCCGAACTTCGTCGTCGTCGACGAGGCGTGCCGGGTCTTCGCCTTAACGCTTGCGACCGGAGCGCTGGCGCTCGCGCGCAGCTAGAAGAGTCGCGCCGCGCCGCGCAGCGGCGCGAAGTTGCCGTCGATCTCGACGGGCACCGCGAGGTGGGCGAAGACGTCGGGCGTCACGCGCCGGGCGTTGCCACCGGCAAGGTGGATCGCAGTGGCGGAGAACTCGTCAGTGAAGCCAGCGACCGCCTCCACGAGGTCGCTGTGCCATCGGGTCTCGTCCTCAGCCCGGGCCCGCTCACCCAGCGCCTGGTCGAACGTGCGTTTCTCGTCAAAGGCGGCCGCGCCGACGTCGCGCACGCGCACGAGCTCGCCGTCGACGACGAGGGCGAGCCCGCATCCCGTTCCGAGGGTGATCACCACCTCGCGACCCACCCCCTGACTCGCACCCAGCGCCGCCAGGGACGCGTCGTTCACCATACGCACGTCGACGCCGGTCGCTTCGCGCAGCGCGCGCTGGAGCTCGAAACCGCGCCAGTGCGCGTCGAGCTCGGGGTCGACGGGTGTGGAAACACCGCCCGGGCGCGACAGATTGCCGGGGCGCACCACGCGCCCGTCGGTGAACTCACCGGGAAAGCCCACCCCGGCGCGCTCGACCTTGGCCCTGAGTATTCGATCCGCAACCACACTTACCAGCCGCTCGGGGGTGCAGGGATAGGGTGTCGGGCGTCGTCGCGGGTCCTCGAGCAGGTGGCCATCGGCGTCGACCAGGCAGTACTTGATGTTGGTCGCCCCGATGTCGACCGCGAGCAGGGTCCCGCTCGTCAGGTGCGTCGATTCCACCAGCGAATCGTAGCGACGTCACGGCGACCACGGTGACGAAGGTGTCGCTGGCGCCACCACGGCACCAGGCGAACCGGCGCGACCGGCGCCGAGCGCGATACGACGAGACCCGTCCCGGGCGAGAGCCGCCGCAGCGGCGCTTCGCTCGAACCCGCCGCCTCGGGCAGAAAGGTGGCGACCGCCGGATCGGCCAGACCACCCAGGACGAGACGCGTGGTGTGGTTGTTCACGATGGTCGCCGCACGCTTGCCCCAGCGGGCGCTCAGCTGCGCGAAATCCTGGACCACGGTCACCAGCGTGACCGAGAGCCCAGCCACCGTTGCCGCCAGCTCGTCGAGGTCCTCGAGAGGCGCAACGGTGGCCGCCTCGTCGAGCACGAGCAGCAGCGGCCGGGCGCTTCCGGCGTCGACGAGTCGCTGCTGCTCTTCGAGCACCGCGCGCAGCGCCCCGCGAAAGAGCGGCTCGTAGTGACGTTGCTCGCCGCGCGGACTGACCAGGTAGAGGGTGTGCGACCCGTGGACGACGTCACGCACGCGGGCGAGGGGCTGGGCAAAGCGCCAGGCCAGCAGCATGGTCTCGGCGGTCGTGATCACACCGTCGACCGTCTTGGCGTCGTGCTCGAGGAAACCTTGCAGGAGGTCCGCGGCCTCGCTCGCACGGGTGAGCCACTCGTCGAAGGCTCGCGTGTCGAGGACGCGCGCGACGTCGAAGACGCTGCGCTGGCTCTGTCGCGCGATCACGAACAGGGCGGCCACCAGCTTGGTGGCGAGCGCATTCCAAAACTCGGAGTCCGCGTGAGGACTCGCGCGGCTGGTCAGCTCGTGCGCCACGCGCAACGCGTGGCGCAACGATTCGACCCGCTCGAGCGGATCCCAGGTGAGCCCGCCGTCACGCCCGGGCTCGAGAATCTGGACCACGCCGAGCGCGCCACGCCAGCGCCGCGTGACCTCAACGACATCGGACTTGACGCTGGTGACCACCAGCGCACCACTCCACGAGAGAATC
>JAJZSX010000154.1 GCA_021849435.1 Actinomycetes bacterium
CAGCAAGTCAGTATCAAGCCGACGTTGAATGAGGCACTCGCCGCCGTGCTCGGTCACGTAGTCGCGGGCGCAGCGCCGACCACGACGCCCTCGACCGGCGGTTCCGGGACGAGCACGAGTAAATCCGGCCAGAGCGCCGAGTACTACCTCCAGCGCGCGTCCGCGTATTGGGCCGACGCCCAGGCCGCGCTGACGGCGGGCCACCTCGGGCAGTACCAGAGCGACGTAAGCGCGATGAACGATCAGATCCAGTTGGCCCAGAAGGCGCTCTCGGCAACCAAGCCCGTCGGCTGAGCGACCCGCGGGTCAGCGGGTGAGGTTGTGAGACAGCAACACCCCGCGTCGACGCGATAGCGGGTAACCCGACGTTTCAGTTTGGGCCCGCCGTCGGCGTTGCTGCGTCGGCGTGTCGGTTGAAACACCAGGTCAATCGGGATAAATGCGGCGGTCACCGATGCGGCCGACACGTGCGGTGTGATATGTGAAATATTAATTGGCGACGTTGTCGGAGAAGGTTGCTGTGGTATGTTACTCGCGACGTCGGGTTTGGTTGACCGAAGTGCTTCATCAAACGGAGTCTGTCAATTAGGGGGGGAAGTGTGATTAAAACAAATTTCAAGGCGCGGGTTCTGACCTCAGGTCTGCTCGTGGCCACCATGCTCACGGTCGTGGCGGGCACCAGTGGCCCAGCGTCGGCGACGGCGAAGAAGTCGCCGTATCTGGTCGGCGTGCCCATGCCGATGACCGGAGCGGAGGCCCAAGCAGGTACCCAGATCTTCAACGCCGAGCTGATGGCCGCCCAGCAGGTCAACAAGCACGGCGGGATCCTCGGCCACCCGATCAAGTTGATCGAGCAGGACGACGCCTGTGACGCCGGAACCGCCGTGAACGCGGCGAACAAACTCGTCTCCGAGAACGTCCAAGCGATCGTCGGGGGCTACTGCTCCGGCGCGACGCTACCGGTCGAACCCATCATCGCGCGAGCCGGGATCCCGTACGTGATGCCCGCGGCGAACAGCCCCGAGCTGACGACCGGCGGGTACAAGAACGTGTTCCTGATCGACCCGTCGGGTTCTGGCGACGGCGCTGAGGCGGCTGCGTTCTTCAAGGAGCAGGGCATCACCAAGGTGTTCATCATCGACGACCAGTCGTCCTTCGGGGTCGCCATCGCCAACGCGGCCGCCAAGGATGTCGCGGCAGCTGGCGGGACAGTGGTCGCCGGTGGCGTCCAGTCGATCCCCGCTACGAGCAATGACTTCTCGGCGGTGATCTCACAGATCAAGAGTTCCGGTGCGACCGGTATCTACTGGTCGGGCTACTTCAATCAAGCGGCGCAGTTCGCGACACAGCTGAATGCCGCGGGCCTGATCGGGCCAAACGGTTCGGCGAAGTTCGTCGTGGCCGACGGTTCGGTGGACGCGACGTACCTGTCGGGTGCGGGTGCCGCCGCGAACGGAACCTACGCGACGATTGCGGCTTTGGCCTCGGGCGTGGGCAACGTGCTGAACTCGCACGCGGACCGAGTCTTTAACCTCGCGTACCACAAGCAGTTCAAGTCGGCTCCTGGTCCGTACTCGGCCTTCGGGTACGACGCCATCACGGCGCTGGTGCTCGCGGCCAAGCACGTGAAGTCGATCAAGCCAGGCCGGGTGATTGCGGGGCTTCACACGTTGCACTTCAACGGGCTCACCGGCAAGGTCTCCTTCGACAAGACCGGCAACCGCCTCGGTGCGGTGATGGACCTGCTGGAGGTCGTCAACGGTAAGTACACGTTGGCCAAGCCACAGCCGAAGCTTTGATGAGGTAATCGGCGTCGGGCCCGCCGTCGCGAGGGTCGATTGACCCCCGTGTCGGCGGGCCCACTGTCGAGTGTTCTCCCACCGCATCGTTCGCACCACCGTGACTCCAAGGGGGCCCAGTGTCACTGCTACTCAATGAAATAGGCAACGGGATCTTCCTTGGCGCGTTCTTCGGCCTGGTCGCGCTCGGCTACAGCATGGTCTACGGCATCCTTCGCCTGATCAATTTCGCGCACGGCGACTTCTACATGGTCGCCGCCTTCGTCAGCTACACGGTTTTGGGCGCGGTGCGCGTCGGCAATAGCCACGGCCAGTGGTGGACCGTGCTCTGGGTCGGCGTGCTGGTGATGGTGATCACCGGAGGGCTCGCCATGCTCGCGAACCAACTGATCTATCGCCCCATGCGCCGCGCCGCCATTCTCAGTCTCATGATCGCCGCGATCGGCCTGTCCCAGGTGCTCGAGAACGGCGTCCTGGTCACCCCCCAGTGGGGCGCGACCTACCTCGTCTTTCCCGTGACGACACCGCCGAGCGGGTTCAACCTCGGGTCCAACCACTACACCTGGGCCCAGTTGATCATCGTGCTCGTCTCGGGTCTGCTCGCCCTCGGCGCCTACTTCCTCGTGGGTCGCACCCTGCTCGGCAAAGCGATGCGCGCGGTGTCCGAGGACCGGATCGCCGCGGTACTGATGGGCATCAACGTCGACCTCGTGATCGCCATCGTCTTCTTCATCGGCGGGGCGCTCGCCGGGGCGGCGGCGGTGATGACGGGTGTGTACTACGGGCAGATCAACTACCTCATGGGCTTCACGGTCGGACTTGAGGCGTTCACCGCGGCGGTGCTCGGCGGGATCGGCAACATTGGCGGGGCGATGATCGGCGGTCTGATCCTCGGCATCGTTCAGTCGATTGGCACGGGTATCTTCGGTGCCGAATGGGCGATCGTGGTCGCCTTCGGCGCACTCGTGCTGATGCTGTGGTTCCGGCCCACCGGCTTGCTCGGTGAGCGCGTCGCGAGGAGGATGTGACCCACGATGGCCACTGAGACCTCGGTTCCGTCGGATCGCACGAGGCTGGACGGCGCGCGGGCTGTTCGCGCGAGCCTGGTGGTGGCGATCGTCGTCGTCGCCGCGCTCGTGCCCCAGATGACCCAGAACCAGTACTACCTGGGCGTCGCGTTCCAGGCCGAGATGCTGATGTGCCTCGCACTCGGCTTGAACATCGTCGTGGGCTACGCCGGCATGCTCGACCTCGGCTTCGCGGCGTTCTTCGCCATCGGCGCGTACACCACCGGCATCCTCTCGACCAAGGAGCACTGGTCGATTATCGCCTCGATCGCACCGGGCGTGCTCATCGCGGTGCTCTCGGCTCTCATCATCGGCTTCCCGACGTTACGGCTGCGCAGTGACTACCTCGCGGTGGTAACGCTGGGCTTTGGCGAGATCATCCAGACCATCGCCATCAACCTCAACCAGACGGGTGGCCCGACGGGTATCTACGCGATCCCGGCGCTCACTATCGGTAGCATCGTCGTTACCAGCAACACGGGCTACTACTACGTGTTCTTGGTGCTGGTGATCATCTTCGCCCTCTTCTCGACTCGACTGCGCGGATCGCGCCTGGGTCGCGCGTGGTTGTGCATCCGCGAGGACGAGGATGCCGCCAAGGCCATGGGCATCAATACCAACCACTACAAGCTCTACGCGTATATGTTCGGGGCGGTGCTCGGATCGATCACCGGATCGCTCTACGCGCCGGCGCTGACCGCGATCTCGCCAGCGAGCTTCGGATTCAGCGAGTCGCTCCTCATCGTCATGGCCGTGGCGATCGGTGGCCTCGGCAGCATCTGGGGTGTCATGTTCGGTGCGGCGGTCGTCGAGATCTTCCCCGAGGTCTTCCGTTCCTTCGCCCAGGCGCGCCTGCTGGTCTTCGGCGTCGCACTCGTTATCTTGATGGTCGTGCGCCCGCGGGGACTCTTTCCGGAGCGGGCCTTCCACGGACTCGGTACCCGGCTACGCTCGCGCCTCGGGCGCGCGGTGGGAACACCTCGCGCGGGCGCGGGCGAGGCACTGGTGTCACTGCCGACGGAGAAATCGTGACCGCCGTCTTAGAGACCGATCACCTGTCGCTGCAGTTCGGCGGCGTGAATGCGTTGAGCGACCTGTCAATCGGGGTTGATGAGGGGGCGCTGCACGCCATCATCGGCCCCAACGGCGCGGGAAAGACATCCTTGTTCAACTGCCTCACCGGCTACTACAAGCCAACGAGCGGCGCGGTCCGGTTCCAGGGGACCGAAGTCACGGGACTGGACGCGGCCAAGGTTGCCGCGCTCGGGATCCGCCGCACGTTCCAGAACATTCGCGTCTTTCCCAAGATGTCGGTGCTGGAGAACGTTCTCGCCGGCGGGCACCTGCGCGCCACCTCGAACCTGCTGTCGATCATGGTCGCCAGTCGGGGCTTTCGACGACGCGAACAGACGTTGCGTCGCGAGGCCCTGGCGAGTCTCGAGTTCGTGGGCCTCGCCGACCAGTGGAACAACCTCGCCGGCGACCTGCCCTACGGGATGCGCAAGCGCATGGAGCTCGCGCGCGTGTTGATCGCCAATCCGACCGTGGTGCTACTCGACGAACCGGCGGCCGGGGTGAGCTCGGTGGAGCGCGAAGAGTTGTCGCGGGTGATCCGGCGCATCCACGACCAGGGGACGTGCGTGATCATGATTGAGCACGACGTCGATCTGGTGATGGAGATCGCGACCGACGTCACGGTGCTCGACAATGGCCGCATTATCGCCTCGGGACTGCCCCAGGACGTCCGAGTCAACCCCGACGTGGTACGCGCCTACATGGGTAGGAAGCGATCGTGAAGGCCCTCGAGCTCGACGCGGTGAGCGTCTACTACGGTGCCGTGCGCGGGGTCGAGGACGTCAGCATGCACGTGGACGAGGGCGAGATCGTGGCGCTGCTCGGGGCGAACGGCGCCGGCAAGAGCACCCTGTTAAAGGCGATTTCGGGCATCGTCCATCCGCGTCGGGGCACCATCACCTACTTCGGCGAGGTCCTGGCCAAGCAGTCGGCCCATCATCGTGTCGCCCGCGGATTGGTGCACGTTCCCGAGGGCCGGCGCATCTTCACGACCCTGAGCATCGCCGAGAATCTCGAACTCGGCGCCTACGGCACCCAGCGCAGCCGAACCGAGCGCGCGGCGCGCCTGGAGGAGGTCCTCGACCTCTTCCCACTGCTGCGTCAACACTTCCGGCGGCTCGCCGGGACTCTCTCGGGTGGTGAGCAGCAGGTACTCGCCATCGGCCGCGCGATGATGTCCAACCCGAGGATCCTGATGATCGACGAGCCGTCACTGGGCCTTGACCCCCAGAAGGTCGATATCGTGTACGACATGCTCGAGGAGGTCTCGAAACTGGGCACGACGGTCCTACTCGTGGAGCAGAACGTTTCGTTGGCGCTGGAGATCGCGTCGCGCGCCTACGTGCTCCAACAGGGCGCGGTGGTGCTGTCGGGACCCTCGGCGAGCCTCGAGAATGACCCGCGGCTCTCGGACGCCTACCTCGGAAAGTCCACCGATGTCGAGGGCTAGCCGGGTGGTCCACCGGTGCGCGCACCGACGTGCTCGCGAGAGGCGGTGACCGTGGCGACGAGGAAATCTTCCATTCACGTGATCCGCGTCGAGGAGAACCTTCGCACGAAGGTCGAGAGTTCGCTCGCGGCGGCCATCATCTCGGGCGAACTCGAGCAAGGCGAGTTGGTCACGGTGCCGGCGCTCGCGGCCCAGTTCGCGGTCTCGGCGACCCCGGTGCGCGAGGCGATGCTGGACCTCGAGAAGCGGGGGTTCGTCGAATCGGTCAAGAACAAAGGGTTCCGGGTGACCACCGTCAGCACCCAGGACCTACGTGAGATCGTGGCTATCCGCAAATGGCTTGAGGCGCCCGCGATGCGTATCGTCGCTGAACATCTCAACGGAGCGCCGTTGGACGCCTACCGGACCCTGGCGGACCGGATCGTGGCCAACGTCGAGCAGGTGGACTTCAAGGGATACCTCGCCGCGGACACGGCGTTCCACCTGGCGCTCCTGGAGCTGACGGGCAACCGTCGACTGGTGGAGCTCGTCGCCGAACTGCGAAAGCAGACCCGCATGACCGGACTGGTCGGACTGCGTAATACCGAGATGCTGCACCGCTCGGCCCATGAGCATCACGAGTTGCTCGACTTGCTCGGGGTCGGCGACGGCGACGCGGCCGAGCAATTGATGCTGCGCCACGTCGGTCACGTTCTCGGCTGGTGGGCGGGGATCATGGAAGCCGAAGGCAACGAGGTCGCCACGTAGATCCCCAGGCCCCCACAGTTGTGTACAATAGAATGTAACATGTTATAAGTGGAGAGCGGGTGGGGGTGA
>JAJZSX010000155.1 GCA_021849435.1 Actinomycetes bacterium
GAGAGATCTACGACCTGACCAACAACTTCCAGGCTCTGGACACCAAAGCCGGCAAGCACATCGACAACATGCACACGATCGTCGTGACCTGGATCACGTCCGACGCACTCGGAGCGATCAACGACATCATGTATCTCTACAACCACCCAGGCGACGCCACGAAGATTGCCTCGCTACGCCGGCGCACCGCGCTGCTCAACCTCGAACACGCCCAGGCGATGGCCGAGTGGTCACGGGCCAACGCACTGCTCGGCGGCCGTCTCTACCCACTCAAGCTCGTCCAACTGCCCGCGGTTGCCTAGCGGCGACTACGCCGATGCGTCAAAGGTGCCTCGGCTGCGCTGCTCGCGCACGAGCCTCGTCAGCTCCTCGTTGGGATCCTCTTCGGACTGCAGCCAGTGGATGAGGTTCCAAAAGACCACCGGCATGAACGTCGCAGCCGACAGTAGCCACATCGAGCCGGCGGCCAGCTGCTGGTCGGCGAAGAGCGACAGTCCGTGACCCGGCACGTGGACGAATGCTCCGTACCACGAAACTTGGGACATGCCGTTGAGGTAGGCGATGATCCACACCGTCCACATCACAACCGCGGCGACGCCAATGCGAAAGGGCCGCGTGGTCGACGCGCTGACCGGCGGTGACTCCACGATGGTCAGCCACAGCCACACCCCGACCGCCACCAGGCTCAGTGACTCGAGAACGACGAGCCACCCGTGGTGCACGAGGGCGTTGACCGCCGGCACCGTGCGCCAGCCAATGATGAGGCCGAGGTACATCAAGCCCACGGTGAAGACGTGCACGTGTCCGCGGCGATGTCTTGCGCGCATCGCCATGCGATCCATGGCGCGCGGCGCCGTGGGCGAGACAATGGCGCCGTCGTCACCAACGCGATAGGGCTCGCCCGAGGCGAGCCCTAAACGGTTCCACGGCGCACCAGTCACCAACAGTGCCGGCACCACCATGGCAATCAAACCGAACTGGACCGCCTGGGCAAACTCGTAGTGCCGGGCCCACGACGCCACGGGCGACACCACAGCAAGAAGCCACACGGCCACGCCGAGAACGGCCAGCACGTCGCGGAACCTCTCGAGCCCGTCAGCCGTACGGAGAGTCGCGCGCCGCGTCACTTCGAGGGACGACGTTGGAAGAATCCCCAAATAATGACGCCGAACAGCACGCCCAACAGAACTACCATCGTCTGGACCTGTGCGCCGATGTACCCGTCTGCACCTAGCATTTTGACCTCATTCTCGTTTCACACACCTTTGGCTTACACCTTCTGACCACGACTGTCTCGTCGCCCGCCCCGCCTACATCAGGTAGAACAGCACCAAGAACAGCGTCGCGCCGAGGGCGATGAAGCCCCAGTTGTACGTCATGGAGGCGACGTTGGCCCGAAACGACTGCGCCGAGGGACTCGAGGAGAGCTCCGCGCCCTCGCCCAACTCACGGCGCATGCGCAGACTTCGCGCCAAGGTCGTCTCCAGCCAATAGGTGCCCACTGCAATCGTTCCGATATTCATCACGGCGTAGCCAATGAAGGTCGACGCGTAGCCACTCGAGCCCGGGTAAAAGGGAACGCGCGTGAACTCCCAGATCTGCAGGAAGAGCGCGATCAGACCAGAGGCCACGCCCGTCCAACCCGCGACCTGCCAGTCGGCAATCTCACCCTTGCGCAGGCGCCATTGGCCATAGATCGCGAGAATCGCGGTTAGAACCATGAAACCATAGATGAAGAAGCCGTAATACGTCGGCGCCGTGATGTGATTCGGACGCCAGAGCTCGGCGTTGTTGCTCGAACGCAGGTAGAAGTACGCAAAGGCGAGCGACGCCAGCATAAAGGTATACATGCCGATGAACAGTCGACCCCCTGTCCACATGGCGCCGAGGTGCGAGCGCAGTTCGAACTCGCGCTCCTCCGGCGTCGCCAGGGCGTACTTGGATCCCTTGAAGGTGTCAGTCATTTTCCTCTCCCTGCTACGCCGGGTTGCTGGTGGACGAAGTGTCACTGGTGACCGAAGCCGGGCCACCAAAGTCGGCCAAAGCCGGAGCGTTGGCCTCGCTGTAGTGATACGGGTCCGTCATGATCACGGGGATCCGCTCGAAGTTGTGCACGGGAACGGGCGTCGCGGTCTGCCACTCGAGACCGAGCGACTCCCACGGATTGGCCGGCGCCTTCTCGGGGCTAATCCACATCGAGTAGACGAGGTTCCAGGCGAAGACGATGAACGACGCACCGAGCAGGAACGCACTGATCGACGAGAAATCATTGAGGCCCGTGAGGTTCGACGCGTAGGTAAAAACTCGACGGGGCTGACCTAGCAGACCGATGATGAACATCGGGAAGAAGGTCAGGTTGAAGAAGACAAACATCATCCAGAAGTGGACGAGGCCGATCTTCTTGTTCATCATCATTCCCGTCATCTTCGGCAGCCAGTAATACAAGCCGGCCATGAAGGCGAACAGTAGGCCACCCATGATCGTGTAGTGGAAGTGCGAGAGGACGAAGAATCCTCCGTGCACCGTCACGTTCACTGGCACGTCCGACAAGAACACGCCGGTCACGCCACCGATCAAGAAGTTGAAAAACACCGCCATCGCGAACAGCATGGGTATCTCGAAACGAACCTTCGCCCGATAGAGCGTTCCCATGCCGACCAGGAAGATAAATCCGGTCGGGATCGAGATGAGCTCGGTTGTGAGCATGAACAGCGGACGCATGTCCGGGTTGATTCCGCTCTGGAACAAGTGGTGCTGCCAGACAAAGAACGACAGCAGCGCTACGCCTATCATGCCCGCCGCAGCCACCTTGTAGGCAAAGAGCGGCTTTCGGGTGAAAACCGGCAAGATCTCGGCGACGATGCCGAATCCGGGCAGGGCCATGATGTACACCTCGGGGTGACCAAAGAACCAGAACAGGTTCTGCCACAGGTACGAGCTGCCCCCGTGCTCGTCAACGTAGAAGGCAGTCTGGACCGTCTTGTCGAGGATTCCGAAGAGTCCCGCGGAGAACAGCACCGGCGTGGCCAGAGTGAGCAGTGACGCCGTGGCCAAGATCGACCACACGAAGATTGGCACACGGCTCCAAGTCATTCCCGGGGCTCGGTAGTTAATGATCGAGACCGCGATGTTGAAGCCTGCGGCCATCATTCCCAAACCAATCACCGCGAACCCGAAGAGATACGAGATCATCCCGGGCCCGTTTTGGGTCTGCAACGGGGCATAGCCCGTCCACCCAGTGTTGAAACCACCGTAAGGCAAAGCCGAGAAGATGACCATGTAACCAGCCATGAAAATCCAAAAGCTGAACGCCTCGATGCGCGGGAACGCCATCTGGCGCGATCCGATCATCAAGGGGACCAGGTAGTTGCCCAACGGACCTACGATGATCGACGTCGCCATCATCATCATGATCGTGCCGTGCTCGGAGACGATCTCGATGTAAGTTCCGGGACCAAACACGTGGGTCGTCGGGTTCAGCAGCTCGGTGCGAATCGCCATGGCGAGAAGTCCACCGGTGAACATGAACAAGCACACGCCCACCACGTACTGCAGACCGACCACTTTGTGGTTGGTGCTGTAGCGGAAATACTTGCTCCAGCCCTCGACTTCAACCTCGGCCGGCGGCTCCTTGCCGATGATCTTGGCCAACGGGTAGTTCAGTGCCCCGATGCCCACCAGCCAGCCCAGCACCATGCCGGCCAGCGCGAGAGTGACGGCAATGGGGTTCTGGCCGCTGTTTGCGATCCACGGGTAGCTGCTCGATATGTAGTTACCGAACCAGTGGCCCAGGAGGTAACCCAGGAATCCCCCCACGATCGCCGTGCCCAGGTGCTGGCTCATCCAGCCGGGGCGCTGCGTCCAGGGGATACCGGACGCGGTAGGTGGAGTCGCGCTGGACGCCACTGCTGTCGGTCGTTCGGCGCTAATTGTCATCGCCCGATCTCCGTTTCTTTCGCTGCTTCGTTCTGGTCAGTCAAAGTCGTAGTTGTCGTCGGCATCATCACGACGCCGGCTGCTTGGCCCCGTAGGTTTCCACGGTGCTGTAGGGGGTAACGGTGCCGTCGGGGTAGTAACCACCGGCCGCCCCGTTGGCGTCCGGCGTGTAGGTCCACGCAAAGGGCGGCAGGTTCTTGGTGTTGGCCGCGTTGGCAGCCTCGGTGCTCGTCGCCCACTGTGTGAAGGCAGAAGGAGAGACGACCGATCCGAAGTTGTACATCGCCCCGTGCCACAGTCCGCAAAGCTCCGAGCAGCGAACGGTGAAGTTTCCCGTCCCCTTGGTCTCAGTAAAGGCGACGTTATTCACGCCCGGATTAGCGTCAGCCTTGACGCTTAGCTGGTAAGCCCAGAAACTGTGGATCACGTCGAGTGAAGTCACGTTGAAGGCGATCGTCGTGTTCGCCGGCAGCACCAGTTGCGAGGACTCAAATCCCCCAAAGGTGGGATAGCGATAGGTGAACTTCCACTGCTGACCGATGACCTGCACAGGCAGCACCTTCTCGCCACCGGGCTCACTCAAGATGCCCGTACCGGTTCCGTTGAGAGCCGCTGTTTCTGCTTGCGCAGCGCCGGCCGGCATCCATACCGGATTCGGACCTTCGCCACCGCCCGAGCCGTGATCCACGATCAGCGCAATGGTGCCAAAGGCCGCAAGGAAGAGCACCACGAAGGACGTGATCGAGATCCACAGCACCTGAGCTTTACGGTTGGACCTTGCCGCGGCGCCGCCCACGGGCTCAGGACCGTTTCGCTTGGCGCTCCAGTGGGTAATCGAATAACCCATGTAGACCCAGACGCCGATCAACACGGGCAGGGCGATGACCATCAGGATGTTGAAGTCCATCTGGTTGTTCTTGGCTGTCTCGGTCAGGCGTCCCGGCGGCACGTGCGGGCCGACGAGGAACCAGAAGAGCAGGTCGGCGGCAACTGAAAGTACTACCCAGATCCCGGACATCTTGCGCAGGTCGCGCGGACTGTTAGAAGAAGTGTTCGCCATGATTAACGCACCACGTCCAAGAAGCCACCCATGTAATTCTGCGCTGACATTCCGCCTCCGTTTCCGTACAGGTACCCAAGGCCACACGGAACGAAGCACTGCCAGTTGTAGTTACCGGGTCCCGGGGTCTTGAAACTGAACGTGATCGTGTTGTGTGGCCACTTCGACGTCAGGCAGGGGCCCGCGCCGCAGATGTTGTTGCCCGCTACCCCCGGCAGAGGGACGACAATGCCCAGTGCCGGTACCGCGAAGGTGTGACCGACCCCGGCACCCGAGTAGGAATCGAAAACCGAGTAAGCGGTTCCGTTGAGAGAAGCCGAGCCCCCCGTCGTTCCCTCGACCTGACCCCACTGCTGGTTGCGTAGCGGGCTACCCGAGTCGAACTGTTCGATGGTCATGTTGACGACGGTGTTTGCCGGCAGCTTCCAGGTGTTGTCCTGGACCCACTGACCCGTGTGCGGGTCCTTGGTCAGATAGGACACCCATGAAGGGTGCGGACCGAAGCCAATGGCCCCGACGGTCTCGACCGTAAGATTGACAGGTTGTCCTGCAGACTGTGTATTCGTAAAGTTCATTTCCCCGCCTGGCGTGCCGGGGGTGAGGTAGACGGCAACCGCCCACACCACGAGTCCGACTGCGACCAAGAAGAGTCCGAGACTTATCGCCAGTCTCCCTCCCTTTGACATACACCACTCCTCGCGACGACGCGTTTCTTGTGAAACTCGAAAGGAACAGTAATGGATCGGGACGATATTGTGTGGATTCGTGATGGCCTTGACTAAGAGAATTCTTGGTATCTATGGAGGCCTCTTAGCCGCCGAGACCATCTGCGTCTCTGCGTTCTCGATCGAGATCCACCGCGCGCTCTCGGGGAACTCGCTCTCGTGGGCTTACGTCTTCGAATGGCCCATCTTCGCCGGTTACGCGGTGTATCTGGCGCGAAAACTCATACGTGAAGTGCGATACGGGCCCCGGCCGTCCGCGCCCACAACCCCCGAGGACTCTGACGCGCGGCTCGCCGAGTACAACGAATATCTCCGGAAAATGCACGGTGATGACGACGGCGATCGTCATGATTCCTAGTGAATGGGTCTACTTGATAACGGAGAATCTTCTCAATTAAGGATCGTTCTGAATATTGGTTCAAACTGAGAACCTTCACAGAGTTCGCGTTGAGGACTTCGCTACTGCTCGAGGTGACGCGCGCA
>JAJZSX010000156.1 GCA_021849435.1 Actinomycetes bacterium
GCCTACGCGCTGGTCGGCGCGGCCGCGATGATTGGCGCCTCGATGCAGGCCCCGCTGGTGGGCCTCGTCCTGGTGCTCGAGATGACCCACACCGGTTTCGAGCTGATGGCCCCGATGATCGTGGCGACCGCCATCGCGACGATGATCGTTCGCTACATCGACGGCTACTCCATGTACTCGGCGAGGCTGCCACGTCACGAGCCGGCCGAGGGCGGCGACGCCGCGCGCGCGTGAAACAATTGGATCATGTACAACCCACCCGCCTTCGCACAAGACGCTGACGCCAGCTGGGGCATCGTCGAACGCGCCGGTGCCGGCCTGCTTGTTGCACCGACCTCGTCGGGGCTCGCCAGCGTGATGGTGCCCGTCGTCGCCGAGGATCGAAGACGGCTGCTCGCCCACGTGGCGCGCGCCAACTCGTGGTGGCGCGAGGTGCCAGAGTCCAGCGAAGTCCTCGCCCTCTTCCTGGTCGCCGACGCCTACGTCTCGCCGCTCTACTATCCGTCTCTCGCCGAGCAGCCCGGCGCGGTGCCGACGTGGAACTACGTGCTCGCCGAGGTGCGCGGCACGCTGCACGTCCACGACGACCGCACCTGGGTCGAGTCCCAGGCGCGCGCCCTCGTCGAGCGCCACGAGGCCGATCGGGATCCGCGCTGGTGGGTCGACGACGCGCCCGCGGACTACATCGACAAGATGGCGCGCGCGATCGTGGGCATCGAGATCGAGGTCATCTCCATCGAGGGAAAGGCGAAGCTCTCTCAGAACCGCGAGGCGCGCGACGCGGCCGGCGTGCGCGCCGCCCTCGCCGACGGGACCCTCGTGGAGCAGGCGATCGCCCGCGAGATGGGTGAATGAGCCTGCGAGTGCGCCGCGCCGGTGTCACGGACGCCGCGGCGCTGCGCGCGATTCGCTTAGAGGCCCTGGTCGACTCGCCGGGCGCCTACGGCGCGACCTATCGCGACGTGGTCGACTGGGACCTCGATCGCTGGGCCGATCTGCTGGCGGCCAACGCCTACTTCCTGGGCGAGGTCGACGGCGTGGTGCGCGGCATGGCCCAGGGCGGGCACCACGACGACTTCCCCGGCCAGACCTGGCTCTTTGGGATGTTCGTTGGCCCCGACGCGCGCGCGAGCGGACTCGCCGACGCGCTGGTCGACGCGGTGGAGGGTTGGGCGCGCACGGGTGGCGCGCGCGAGTTGTACTTGGGCGTCGCACTCGAGATGACCCGTGCCATCTCCTTTTACCGGCGCCGCGGCTTCGTCGAGGTCGGTGACGTGCGCTACATGAGGCGCGATCCGTCACGCCAGATCCAGACAATGGTGTGTCGCTTTGACTAGCGGGGAGCTGCGTGTGAACCTGGTGGCGGCCCGCGAGCTCTACGACCTGCGCCGACGGGTGCTGCGCAACAACGATCCCGCGGTGAACGTCGCGAACGCAGCCGACGAGGACCCCGAGGCACGCCACTTCGCCGGCTACGTGGACGGAGAGCTCGTGGTGAGCGCCTCCTTCTTCGCCGGCGAGGTGCCCGGTGTCTTGCAGCTGCGCTACATGGCGACCGACCCGCGGGTCCAGGGGCACGGATACGGCGCCGCGGTTCTCGCGGCCGCCGAGCGCCATCTGGCTGACGAGGGCGCGACGGGCCTCTGGGCCAACGCGCGCGACAGCGCCTTGGGCTTCTACCGGCGCCTGGGCTGGCGCGTGATCGAGGGCAGTGAGCACATCAGCGTCGAAACGCAGATCCCGCACACGGTGATCGAAAAGGACCTCGACCGCTAACGCCGCGGGGCGTTTACTACATTGGGCAAATGCGCAAAGTCCTCGCGACCATCGTCGTCCTCGTCCTCGCCGTGGGAGTCGCCCTCGTGGCGAAGAACCTTCACTCGAGCCCTTCGCCCGGAGTTCCGTCGTCTAACCCAACGACCAGCGCGCCGAGCTATCCGATCGCGCCCTTGACCGGGCTGCCCGATCCGACCCACCTGGCCGCCACGCGCCCCGCCCTCACCATCAAGGTCGAGAACACGCCCGAGGCGCTTCCCCAGTGGGGCATCGACCAGGCCGACGTCGTCTACGAGGAGATCGTCAACGGCGGCATCACCCGCCTGGCCGCGGTCTTCAACTCCCACGCACCGGCCAAGGTCGGCCCGGTGCGCTCGGTGCGCCCGACCGATCAGCAGATCGTCTTTCCGATCGGGGGCATCTTCGCCTTCTCCGGCGGCGCCCCCTACGCGATTGCGTCCATCTCCCAGGCGCCGGTGAAGCTGATCGACGAGTCCAACGCGGGCGCGGCGATGTTCCGCGACCCGAACCGACAGGCCCCCCACAACCTCTACGCCAACGCGGCTGCGCTCTTCGCCTTCAAGGGCACGCCGACGCCGCCGCCCGCGCTCTTCCAGTACCGTGCCGCCAACCAGGCGCCCCTGGGGCCGAGCATCGCGCACTTCACCGTGGGCTTTCCCAGCATCTACCCGGTGACCTGGACCTGGAACAGCGCCACCGCGTCCTGGGACCGGACGCTCTTCGGTCAGAAGATCATCACCGGCAACGGCGTGCAGGTCTCGCCGAAGAACGTGTTGGTGATGTTCGTCAACTACGTCAACGGTGTGGGCACGTTCACCTCGTACGCGAACCTGCAGGGCTCGGGCCCGGTGTGGGCCTTTGTCGGTGGACACGAGGTGCGCGGTACCTGGTCGCGCGCGGCCAAGGCCGACGTCATCTCCTACACGCTCGCTAACGGCAAGCCCCTGCTCGTCACCCCGGGCCAGACCTGGGTGGAGCTGCAGTACACGGGTGGGCCCATGTCCGTCACCCCCGCCGTAGGGTGAGCGAGATGGGCTACCGCGAGGAGATCATCAGGACCCCAGACGGACGTGCGCTCGAGGTCGCGCGCGTGGGCGCCGACGACGGCGTGGCCGTCGTCTTTCATCACGGCTCGCCGGGCGCCGCGTCGCTCGCGCTCTCCCTCGAGACGATGGCCGAGCGCCACGGGCTCTTCGTCGCGACGAGCTCGCGCGCGGGATACGGGCACTCCGACGCGCGCCCCGGGCGCGACGTGGCGAGCGTGGTTGAGGACGTCGCGGCGCTGCGCGCGCACTACGGCATCGAGCACTACGTCGCCGTCGGCTGGTCGGGGGGCGGACCCCACGCGCTGGCCTGCGCGGCGAAGGACCCCAGTTGCGTGGGGGCGATCAGCCTGGCTGGCGTGGCCCCGATCGACGCCGACTTCGACTGGACCGAGGGGATGGGTCCGGAGAACCTCGAGGAGTTCGCCCTCGCGCGCGAGGGCGGTGCGGCCTACGTCGCGCATATGGAGGCCCTCGCGCGCGTGTTCGCGGCGGCGACGAGTGATAACATCGTGGGCCTCTTCGGCGGTCTGCTGAGTGCTCCCGACCTCGCGGTTCTCGAGCGCGAAGGCGAGCGCGAGTGGTTGGCGCGAGAGTGCCGCGACGCCTTCAGCGTCTCCTCGGCCGGCTTCATCGACGACGACCGGTCGTTCTTCGCACCCTGGGGCTTTGACCCCGCGGCGATTGAGGTGCCCGTGGAGATCTGGTACGGCGACCTCGACCTGATGGTGCCGCCCACCCACGGCAAATGGCTCGCGCGCACGATCCCCGACGCCAGTCCGGTCCACCTGCCAAACGAGGGGCACGTCTCTCTCGTCGTCGCGCACGCCGACGCTCTGGCCGAGGCCATCCTCACCCTGGCCGTGGCGCCGTGACGCGCATTGGCAACCTCTACGGGCCTGACGCCACCTTCCTCGGCGTGCCGGGCGCCGACCCCGACGAGCGCGCGAGCTGGACGGGCGCGGGCGCGGCGATCATCGGCGCGCCCTTCGACGGGGGCACGTCGCACCGCCCCGGTACCCGTTTCGGCCCCCAGGCGCTGCGCACGACCGACTACCTGCCCCACGACGGCATGCGCCCGAGCCTCGCGCTCGGCGTCGACCCACTGATCGCCCTCGGGGTCGTCGACCTGGGCGACGTGGAGATGCCCTCGGGTGAGACGCAGCGCTCCCTCGCCGCGCTCGAAGAGCGCGTCACCACCGTGGCCTCGGCCGGCGTGCTACCGGTCATCCTCGGCGGGGACCACACGATCGCCCTGCCCGACGTGACCGGGGTCGCGCGCCACGTGGGCTGGGGCCGGGTCGCGGTGATCCACTTCGACGCCCACGCCGACGCTGGCGACACCCAGATGGGCTCGCTCTACGGTCACGGCACGCCGATGCGCCGTCTGATCGAGTCCGGAGCCTGCCGGGGAGACCGCTTCATCCAGATCGGCCTGCGCGGCTACTGGCCCGAGCCCGCGACCCTGGCCTGGATGGCTGAACAGCGCATGCGCTCCTTCGAGATGAGCGAGATCGTCGCGCGCGGCCTCGACGCGGTGCTCGACGAGGCGCTGGTTCTGGCCGCTGACGACTGTGACGCGGTCTTCCTCTCGGTCGACGTCGACGTGGTGGATCCGGGGTCGGCGCCGGGCACCGGCACGCCCGAACCAGGGGGCCTCTCGAGCCGCCAGCTGCTCGACGCGGTGCGGCGCATCGCGATGGAGTCGAATCTGGCGGGACTCGACGTCGTGGAGGTCTCGCCGCCCTACGACCACGCGGAGATCACGGCGTACTTGGGTAACCGCGTGATCCTCGAAGCGTTAGGCGGCGTCGCGTGGCGCCGCCACGGCGGGCGCACGCCCGCCTCGCCGCTGCTCTCTTAGCGCATTGTCTCGAGTACCTGGCGCACCAGCGCCTCGTCGGTGTCGGGGTGAAGGAAGGCGAAGCGGGCGATCGTCTCGCCCTCCCATTTGGTCGGCGTGACGAAGGCGACCTGGTCGCGCAGGAGCTGGTGGCTCCAGTTGACGTAGTCGGCGTCACTCCAGCCGGGCCGGCGAAAGAGGACGACGGACAGGCTCGCAGGGCGCACCATCTCGACGTGGTCGAGCTCGTCGATGATCTCGCTGGTGCGCTGGGCGAGGTCGATCGCCGCCTGGACCGCCGTCTCGTAGGCGTGGGTGCCGTTGGTCACGAGCGAGTACCAGAAGGGTAGGCCGCGGGCGCGTCGCGAGAGGTGGATGGCGAAGTCCGAGGGGTTCCACTCGTAGTCCTCGTCGTCACTGCCGTGCAGGATGTCGAGGTAGCCGGCCTGCTGGGCGAGGATGCGCCGCGCGACGTGGGGCTCACGATAGATCAGGGCCGCGCAGTCCAGGGGAGCGAAGAGCCACTTGTGCGGATCGACCACGAAGCTGTCGGCGTGGCGGATGCCCGCGAGCAGGTGGCGGTGCGTGGGCGAGAAGAGCGAGGCGCCGCCGTAGGCGCCGTCGACGTGGAACCACAGCTCGTGCTCGCGCGCGAAGGCGCCGAGTCCCTCGAGATCGTCGACGATGCCGGCGTTCGTGGTGCCCGCGGTCGCCACGACGCCGATCACGCTCTCGGGGTGAGGGTCCGCCGCGAGGGCCGCGCGCAGACCCTCGATGGTGAAGCGGTGGTCGTTGGCATCAACCACGAGTGCCTCCATGCCCAGGACGTGCAGGGCCTTACCCACGCTCGAGTGCGCGTCGGCCGAGACCGCGTAGCGCAGGGTGTGCGCGGGAATCTCGGGGCGGCGCGCGCGACCCACGTCGCGACCCACCGTCAGTCCCGACAGGTTGCCGGTCGAGCCGCCCGAGACGAAGGCGCCGCCCGAGCCCGAGGGCATCCCTGCGAGGCCGGCGAGGAAGTCGAGCGCCTGGTTCTCGGCGACGACCACGCCGGCCGACTCGAGCCAGCTGGTGCCGTTGAGCCCGGAGCAGGCGACCACCATGTCAAAGAGCAGCGAGTTCTTGGTCGGTGCGTTGGGGATGAAGGCGAGGAAGTTCGGCGCGTCAATGGAGATGACGGCGCGGGCCAGTTCGCTGGAGAAGAACGACAGAACCTCGCCGGGGCTGCGGCCCTCGGAAGTGATCAGTCCGTCGAGGCTGGCGAGGGGCTCGGGGGTCAGGCTGCCGTAGTCGAGTGGCACGGGGTCCATCGCCAGTCGCTCGCGGCAGTACGCGAAGATCATCTCGGTGACCTCTTCGTTGTACTCGAACATGTGGTGCCCCATTGCGCCGACCTTTCAAATTTGTCCCTCGATAGCCTAGGCACTGTCGTGCCCCCCTTTCG
>JAJZSX010000157.1 GCA_021849435.1 Actinomycetes bacterium
AGCCGCGTCATGTCCTGGCTCGCCATGTTGTAGCCGTACTGCCACGCGCACGCCGGCGAGTTCTCACCGACCGTCGCAGTCGTGTTAGACGACGTCAGAATTGTTGTGGTATCACACAGTCCCCAGGGATCCTTAGTCGAGTCCGACGATGTGGGCCAGTCGCTGATCGGGGTGCCGTTATACTCATTGCCCGGATCAGACGTGTTGACGTAGAGCCCCACCTTTGGTTGCGTCGTGATCCCCGTCGCCGACGCCGTTGCCCAGTAGAGCTCACTTTGGGTATACGACGGGTAACTCGACGACGGACCAAAGCACGAATTGAGGTTGTTCGCGAGCCCGCCGTTTACCCCGACGATCGCGAAAGCCGGTGATGAGGGAAGGGTGCCGCCGCACTGGGGATACGAGACGTCATTGCCCGACGGTGGATTCGACGAGCCGCCCCCGCCTCCTCCGCCCGGACGAGCCGCCCAAGCCGGTGAGACCACACCGGCCGCCAAAACGCTCGCGGACATGAGAGTCGTGATGGTTCGTAGTCCGTTCGCCCTCGTCCGAGACCAGTTGCGCATGCCCCCACCAGATCCGTTTCTTGCTTATCGTACGTCCGTTGGTCGTGGAACGGCGACTGGCTCTTGTCGTCGGGTATCACCCGTCCAGCGCGTCAACACAGCGCGGGCACACCGCACAATTTCGTGGAGACACTGTCCTACGCTGGCGAAACGGCGGCCGGCGCAGAGCGCGAATGAGGAGGGTGGCAGTGGACGTGTCGTTGCAGAGCTTTGTGAGCGCTGGCGCCCTGACCCACGTGGAAGGGAGTCGAGCCTTTTACGAAGCGAAACAAGCCGCCGGTGGGCAGTTGGGCCCCACCAGCTACGACGAACTCCTCGCCGCGCGCGAGGCATTGCCGCCCGAACCGACCGAGTCGCGCGCGGTCGAGCACCTCGCCCACGCGGACACCGGAGAAGTCTCCGTACGAATCACGAGGCCAAGATCGGGTGAATCACGTGCCGCTTGCCTTGACATCCACGGCGGTGGGTTCTTCATGGACTGCGCGGCGCGCGGCGATGCTCGTAACGCCGGAGTCGCCGATGCCCTCGGCGTCACTGTCGTGAGCGTCGATTATCGATGGGCGCCCGAACATCCCTGGCCGGCCGCTCCAGATGACTGCGAGACCGCCGCCCTCTGGCTGGTGGAGGAGGGGAGGGAACTTTTCGACACGAATCGCCTCGTGATCAGGGGCGCGTCAGCCGGAGCGACACTTGCAGCGGCCACCTTGTTGAGGTTGCGCGATCGAGGTCTTGTCAATTCGTGCGTCGGCGCGGCCCTCCTCTTTGGCGCCTACGACCTGAGTGGCCTCACGCCGGGTGGTCGCCTCTACGGCGACGAGTGGTTCATTCAGTCCTACGCTGGTCACGTTGACGACCGAAGTGTCCCCGACATCTCGCCGCTCTTTGGCGATCTCCGCGGCCTTCCTCCGACCCTGCTGGCCGTCGGCGCGCGCGACATCTTGCTCGAAGACAACTTCGCCATGGCGGCTCGCCTGTGTGCGGCCGGCAACGAGGTGGATCTGCGGGTGTACCCCGAAGCGATGCACGGCTTCACGTCACATCCGACGAGCATGGCCGCGCTAGCCGCGCGCGAGATCGGGGAGTGGCTTGCACACCGCCTGGCCTGACACAGCCGGAAACAACGTGGCCTTCTCTGTATGTTGCGCTCAAAATCCAGATCAAACGGTAAATCGTGACACGCCGAGGGTGGCGATGCCGCCGTCGACGGGCAGGATCGCTCCTGTGATATAGCTCGCGCCCGGTGACGCGAGAAAAATCGCCGCGCCCGCCATGTCTGCGGGCCGCCCGATGCGCCTCATCGGCGCCGACGCCGCAATCTCGTCGCCAAAGGCCTCGAGCGTGGCGTGCATCATCTTCGACTCGAACGGTCCCGGGGCGATGGCGTTGACCGTCACTAGGGGAGCGAGGGCCTTGGCCAGGTGTCGGGTCAACTGGTGAACGGCCGCCTTAGAAGCTGAATACGCGTAGGTCTCCATAGACGGAACGTGTAGTCCATCGATCGAGCCGATGTTGATCACGCGCGCCGGGGCATCGGCGCTGGCGCGCGCCTCAAGGCGCGTGCGCAAGAATTTGGTCAGGTGGAAGACGCCTTTTACATTGAGTGCGAGGACGCGCTCAAAGGCCGCCTCGTCGTAGTCGGCCATTGGTGCGCCCCAGGTGGCGCCGGCGTTGTTCACGAGTACGTCGAGGTACGGCTCTCGCTCTGCGATCTGGTCGGCGAGCACGCGACAGCCCTCTTCGCTCGACAGGTTGGCCGGCAATGCGACGCAGTCTCCGATCGCGGAGAGCTCTTCGGCGAGCTCGTGGCAGGCCTCGGCTTTTCGCGACGAAATGTAGACCTTCGCTCCCGCATCGACGAATCCGCGGGCGATCATCGCGCCGATCCCTCGGCTGCCTCCGGTCACCAGGACGACCTTGCCCGTCACGTCAAAGAGTGAGTTCATGGCCGCAGCCTACGCCAGGGGTCCGGACGCCCCGATGAGAAAGCCCACTCGGGGTTGCGACAGGTCCGGACGCAGTTCGTGTGCTGTCACGAGTGCTTCATCGAGGTCGTCGGCGTCAACGACGACTTGGTCGAGTCCGTGAAAGGGATCTCCCCAGAGGACGCGAAACCGCGCCACGGTCCCTAGTAGCCGACGCGAATGTTCGTCACGGCCCAGGCCGAGACGTCAGAACTCGTGTCCGTGGCGTACTGGGCGTGGATCTTCCACGTACCGGCCGCCGTGAAGTTGAAGCTGCAACTGACTTGGCTCTTGTCGACGGCCTGGAAACGGCAGACGATGTTGTTCACGCCCGAATTGTCCGGCGCCACGGCCACGACGCGAACGACGCCCGGCGTGTGCTCGGGCAGGACGTCGACTTCGATGATGAAGTTCGGTCCACTTGCTGACGGCGCAACGCTGTTCGCGCTGAAGTCATAGGACAAAGTCACCTTGCCCGGGGTGTCAGCCGTCGCCGGCAGGGCGTAGAGACCCACGCTTGACGCCACAAATAGGGCGGCGACCAGTAACCGACGCATAGTGACAGTATATCAACCCTGAGCATTGCTTGAGCCGATAATGTTCGTTATGTAAAGTAATGACGGAATTGGGCAAAACCAGTCATTTCCCCATCTCCAACAGCCCCCTAGTCGCCCACTAGTTTCGATGGTCAATGCGCACCTCGATCACCCTTTCGCCCCGCCAGATGACCGCGGCCATCGGATTGGTGGCCGGAGGTGGCGCCGTGGGCACGCTGGCGCGAGATCTGGCGCTGCGCCTTCAGCCCGACCCGACTTCCGTTCTGCGCGGTTCTGCCGCCTTGGCGACCCCCGCGCACTGGATCAGCCACGTCCCCTGGGTTCTACTCACAATCAATTTCCTCGGGGTCTACCTAGCCGTGGTACTGCTCCGCGGAATCCTGCGCCACCACGACCCGAACGATCCCATGCGTCTGCTTCTGATCACGGGAGTTCTCGGCGGCTTCACCTCCTACTCAAGCCTCTATGTGTCACTCGGCGAGATCTGGCATCTGTCGGTCGCCGCCAGCATCGGCGTCGCCGGGGGAGCCGTGGCTAGCGGTCTATTTGCCGCCTGGCTCGGACTGCGGACCATGAGGCACCGGCGGTGACCACGCTCTACGTCACGCTCGCAGGGGCCCTTGGCGCGGTCGTTCGCTTCCTCGTCGAGTACTCGGTGAGGCGCCATCACCCCACCAGGCGACCCTGGGCAACCGTGGGCGTGAACGCGCTCGGATGCGCGATCGCCGGGTGGATCTCCTATCAGCTCGTCTCCCCCGTCGACGCCGCCGCGCACGCGATCCTGCTCACCGGCTTCTGCGGCGGCTTCACCACTTTTTCGTCGGCTTTCGCCATTCCCGCCATTCTCCAGCGTGAGCACCATTGGGGATATGCCGCGGCTCTGATCACCACTACCCCACTGCTGTGTGCGGTGGGCTTCGCCCTCGGTGCGGGACTCGCGCACCCGTAAGTTGACCTGACGCGCACGGCTGTGTCCGATTTCCGCTAGTTCATCCGCGTCATGACCGGCACAATAGTGAAGTGATTGACGATCCTGAGCGCTGCTACCAGGCCGCGAAGAGCAAGGATGCTCGATTCGACGGTGTCTTCGTCACCGGGGTTCTCACGACGGGCATCTACTGCCGGCCGAGTTGTCCGGCGCGCACGCCACGTCGCGAAAACGTCCAATTCTTCGCCACCGCCGCCTCTGCTCAGCAAGCCGGACTGCGCGCCTGTCTGCGATGTCGACCCGACGCGACTCCCGGCTCGCCAGAGTGGAACGTCCGCGCCGACCTCGTCGCGCGGGCGATGCGGCTCATTCGCGACGGGGTGGTCGACCGCGAGGGCGTACGCGGACTATCCGAACGCCTCGGCTACAGCGAACGCCACCTCAACCGGTTGCTGAGCGCCGAGGTCGGCGCGGGACCTCTCGCCCTCGCGCGAGCCCAACGCAGCCAGAACGCCCGCACCTTGCTCGAGACCACTAACCTGCCGATCACCCAGATCGCCTTCGCGGCGGGATTCGACAGCGTGCGACAGTGCAACGACACCATCCGCCAGATCTTTGCGCGCACCCCTCGCGAACTTCGCCAACGCTCGAACGCGGCCAGGACGTCGCAGGACGGAGCCGCGCACGGCATCGAACTTCGACTGCCTGCTCGCCGGCCCTTCTCAGCAGAGAGCGTGCTCGGGTTCCTCGGCGAGCGTTGCATCGCAGGGATCGAAGAGTACGACGGCACCACCTTTCGCCGCAGCCTGCGCCTGCCGCGCGGTCAGGCGGTCGTCGAACTCTCGCCAGGACCTAAGAGCAACCACGGACCGGCCTTCGTCCTCGCTCACCTGTACCTCTCCGACCTACGTGACCTCACCGCAGCGGTGGCGCGTTGTCGCCAGTTGCTCGATCTTGACGCCGATCCGATCGCGGTCCTCGAGGTCCTCGGAGAGGATTCCCGAATCGGCCCGCTCGTTGCGAGTGAACCCGGTCGACGCATCGCGGGTGCCGTCGACGGGTTCGAGCTCGCGGTGCGCGCGATCATCGGTCAACAGGTCTCCGTGGCTGGGGCGCGAACCGTGGCCGCACGTCTCATTGAGGCCGCCGGCGAACGGCTTGTGGAGCCCCGCACCAGCGTGACGCACCTCTTCCCCACCGCCGCCGCCCTGCTCGGCCTCGCAAGTGAGGATCCTTCGATCTTCGCCATGCCCGGTGCACGACGGCGCGCGCTCGTGGCACTCGCGCATGCGGTGCACTCAGGTGGCCTCGCGATCGATCCTGGAGCGGACCCGATCGAGCTGCGCCGCTCGCTCGTCGCCCTTGCCGGTATCGGCCCGTGGACGACGGAGTACGTGGCCATGCGCGCCCTGCGCGACCCGGACGCATTCCTCGCCGGTGACCTCGGTGTGCGTCGAGCCGCCGCCGCCATTGGTCTGCCCGACGACCCCCGCGCCCTCGCCAGCGCCGCTGAGAACTGGCGACCGTGGCGCAGCTACGCCATGGCCCACCTGTGGGCGATGCCGATCGACACCGCACCGATAACCAACTCCAAGGAGGCACCATGACAGGACCGACTCACTACCTCGCCCTTGACACGCCAATCGGGCGACTCGTCCTCGAGGGCACTGACGAGGCGCTGTCGCGTATCCATCTGGCCAACCGCGCACCGCGCGTCGAGAGCGAGAGGACACGAGCATTCGCGCTCGATCTCGCTGCGCGACAGTTGACGGAGTACTTCGAGGGATCTCGCGCGACCTTTGACCTCCCGTTGGCGCCGAGGGGAACTGCCTTTCAGCTCGATGTGTGGCGCCAGCTCTCTTTCATCCCCTACGGCGAGGTCATCACCTACGCGCAGCTCGCCCAACGAGTCGGTCGTCCCAGGGCCTATCGCGCGGTGGGACAGGCCAACAGCCGCAACCCGCTCGCGGTCATCGTCCCGTGCCACCGCGTGGTCGCGAGCGACGGCCTCGGTGGCTACGCCGGGGGTCTCGACACCAAGACCGCACTGCTCGCGCACGAGAGATCGGA
>JAJZSX010000158.1 GCA_021849435.1 Actinomycetes bacterium
CGATCCTGCATATCTCGCGGCGACTGAGGTGTTCTACGACCGCCACGTCTGTCGGGTGCGTCCTTATCCGTCCGAGGTGCAGGCGACGTTCGACCAGCTCGCCGAAGACGCAACTGTGTATCGGGCGATGAACGGTCCCAACGAGTTCTTCTGTGTCGGCACCTTGCGCACCTGGTCGGTGGTCGGGCGCCTCGGCGCGATCACCGCACCGACGCTCGTGCTTTCGGGCCATTTCGACGAGGCCACGCCGGCGACGGTAGCCCCATTCGTCGAGGAGATACCCGGTGCCCAGTGGTTGCTCTTTGACGAGTCGAGCCACATGCCGTTCGTCGAAGAGACCGATCGCTACCTCGAAGTCGTCAACGAGTTTCTTTCTCGCCACGACTAGGGCGACCTAACGTGAACAGGGTGGCGCCGCATCTGTTCAACCTCGACACCGTGATGGTGGACGTAGTGATGCGCGTCGTCGAGCTACCGACGCCTGGCGGCGACTCGCTCGCGAGCAGCCACGTGGTCACGACGGGCGGGGGATTTAACGTCATGAGCGCGGCCGCCCGCCAGGGGATGGATGTCACCTACGTCGGAAGACTCGGACGTGGTGCGTTTTCTGATCTCGCCCGAGCGGATCTCGCGACGCTCGCTATTGACACTCCTCTGGCGCCGGCCAGTGAGCTCGACGTGGGTTTTTGCGTTGTGCTGGTTGACGCGAGCGGCGAGCGCACGTTTGTTACAGCTCCTGGCGCCGAGCTCACCCTCTCATCTGCGGATCTGGACACGGTCACGCCCCACGAAGGCGACTACGTGTTCCTCTCTGGCTACAGCCTCGTCTATCCCGAGATCGGTCCAGCGGTCGCCGCGTGGATCGCGGGGCTCGCACCAGGGGTCGTGGTGGCCTTCGATCCCGCTCCCCGGGTTCTCGACATCGACGGGTCGATCCTCGATCCCGTGCTCGCCCGCACCGACTGGCTACTGCTCAACACCGTCGAAGCGATGGCACTCTCGGGCGAAGAGGAGATGGGCGACGCGATCGAGGTGTTGCTCACGGTGAGCGGTCGGCGCGGCATTGTGATCCACGCCGACGAACGCGGCTGCGTGCTCGCGACCCGCGAAGGCGATGTCCACGAGGTGGCGGGATTCGCGATCGAGGTTCTTGACACTAACGGCGCGGGTGACACCCACGACGGCGTCGTGCTCGCGGAGTTATCGCGTGGATCGAGTGCGCTCGAGGCGGCGACGCGCGCCAACGCCGCGGCCGCGCTCGCGGTCGAGCGGGTTGGACCTGCTACGTGCCCGGCGCGCGAAGAGATCACCGCGTTCCTCGCGGGCCCCCCGCGACGAACCGATTAGAAGTAGTGCTCGCCGAGCTCTTCGCTCCAAGTGGCCGTACGCAGTTCCCCGCGAGGCACGCTCCAGCGGAACACCGGCTTGATGTCGAGTACCGGTGTGCCATCGATGCCGTCGAGCCCGCGCACCCGGAAGGAGCGCTCCTCGAGGTTGGAGATCGCGACGGTCGTGAGCAGGATCCGATTGGGTCGGTCCTTGTTGCGCTGGGCGAAGACGCCCACGTCGGGCCAGTCGGGGTTGCCGCGCGGGCGTCGGTGCCAGGGCGCCGGAGGCACGTCTTCGGCCCAGTCGGCGAAGAAAACGATCTCGACGTGGGAGAAGTCGCTGAGGCCGGCGAGTGCCTCGCTCGGCACGTCGGCCGCGAGCTCGACGGTGGAGACGACGTCGTCCCAGTTGTCGTCGAGGGCCTCACTGCGGTCGTTACGGATAAAGGCGACGGGTCGAACGCTGTAGGTCATGAGCTCACTCTAATCAGGGCACTCGCGTCGCTCGAGGGCCCGAAGCGGCGCTATCGTGAGGCGTTCGTGAGCGAGGATCCATGGCGGAATTGACGTTTACCTACGGGACGATGGCGGCCGGGAAGTCGACCTTGGCCCTGCAATTGTGCTGGCAGTTGCGCGAGGGCCGCAGCGACGTCGCCCTGTGGACCTTCGGTGACCGCTCGAGCGACGGAATGGTCACGAGCCGTATCGGCATCGAGGCGAGCGCCGAGGCGATTCGCCCCGGCGAGGCCCTCGGCGCACACGTCGCGCGCCTGCGCGAGGAGCGGATCCGGGTCCTCGTCATTGATGAGGTCCAGTTCGCCAGCGTCGAGCAGATCGACGCACTCGCGCGGCTGGTCGACGACGACGACGTTGACGTGCATGCTTTCGGCCTGTCGGCTGACTTCCTGCTCAATCTCTTCCCAGGGTCGGCTCGCCTTTTCGCCATCGCCGATTCGGCGCACGAACTTCCCCTCACCTCTTCGTGCTGGTGCGGGAAGCGGGGGCGCTGCAACGCCCGCGTTGTCAACGGCGTCGTCGCGCGTGAAGGCGACCAGTTCTTCTACGGCGACGTGTCCGACGGGGTAGTCCACTATCAGGTGCTCTGTCGTACCCACTACCGGATCGGTCAACTGCGCCCGTAGTCGCGATCTCTGTCCACTCCTCGTCAATCCGTGCGATGGCTACGAGGCTGAGGGTTCGTCGAGCGACGGAGCTAGAAGAACGCTGCGCAGAGGTCGTAGAGTGTGCGCGGAACGCGACGCTGGCCGTGGGATACCTCGGCGAGGTCCACGAGCTCGATGTCACCGCCGCGCACGACGGGAATCGTCCCGAAGCGCGAGGCCGCGACGGCGTCGTAGGCGGCCGCCCCCACACGCGTGGCCCAGATCCGGTCGTGGGCGGTCGGGCTGCCGCCGCGCTGGAGGTGCCCGAGCACGGTCGTGCGTACCTCGAAGCCGCCGTGGCTGTCGATGCGCGAGCTGAGGAACTGGCCGACGCCGCGCGTGGCCAGGCGCACTCCCCGCACGCCCTCGCTGGTGATCTCGCCGGTCTCGCGGCCGCCCAGAGTTTCGAGGTTGACGCCCTCGGCGATCACGACGATGGAGAACGCGTATCCGCGGGCGCGCCGGGCCACCAGGTGGGCAATGATCTCATCCATGGTGTAGGGGAACTCGGGGATCACGATCAGATCGGCGCCACCGGCGAGGCCGCCCATCGCCGCGACCCAGCCCGTGGTGCGTCCCATGGTCTCGACCACCATGACGCGGTGGTGTGAGGCCGCGGTCGTGTAGAGGCGGTCGAGCGACTCCGCGACGAGGGAGATCGCGGTGTCAAAGCCGATGCAGTAATCGGTGCCGATCAGGTCGTTGTCGAGTGTCTTGGGCACTCCCACGACGGGTGCGCCACGCTCGGCCAACCAGTGCGAGATCCGCTGGGTCCCGTCGCCGCCGATGGCCACTAGCGCGTCGAGGTTCTCCGCGACGGTGGCCAAGACGCGCTCGCGACCACCCGGGGGATTGTCGAGGTCGTAGCGCGCGGTACCGAGAATTGTCCCGCCGACGCCCACAATGCCGTTGAGTTCCGAAGTCGTGAGCTCTCGCTTGACGAATTGCGTGGCGAGCCCCTGCCAGCCGTTGGCGATGCCGAAGAGCTGATGGCCGTCGCGTGCGGCCATCTGGCCGATAGCCCGAATGGCCGCGTTGAGCCCGGGCGCGTCGCCGCCGGCGGTCAGGACCCCAATGCGCATGACTCCCTCTCGAATCTCTGCTTTTACACTAGAACAGGATCACCACAGGGTCGTTGCGTCGCGACGTGCCGGCGCCGATACTGGATCGATGCGCGACGTTCCCGAGAGCTCCGCTCGCCAATGCCCGAGTCCTCTGGCGATCTTCATCGAGTGCCCCCAGTGCGGATCGGAGATGTCAGCGGAGCACGCTCACTATCGATGTCGCGCCTGTGGGTGGCGCGACAGCTGTTGCGACTAGCCCAGAAATCAATCTCGTGACACCTTGACGTCACCCACCGTTCATGTGAACTCCTTACTCTGGCCCTGACGCCACGAGTGAGGATGCCATGGAAGAGGTGAGCAAGTTCAAGGTCGCGCCCGGCGCGCTCGATGCTGAGTTGGCCAGCCTCGACCCCGACCACGATCGTCCGCGCGAGGTGATCGCGACCAGAGGTCTTAACCTCAAGTTCACTGATAAGACGGTTCTCTCGGGTGTGAACATGAACTTCGAGCGTGGCACGATCACCGCACTGATCGGACCGACGGGTTCGGGCAAGTCGACGTTCCTTCGTACGATCAACCGAATGAACGATCGGGTGGCGGGATTCCGACACGAGGGCGACATTCTGCTCGACGGCGAATCAATCTGGGGCGACCAGCAGGATCTGCTCACCATTCGCCGGCGCGTGGGCATGCTGTTTCAGCGTCCTAACCCGTTTCCGATGTCAATTCGCGACAATGTCGTGGCGGGAGTGAAGGCGCACGGCATTGCGAGAGGCAAGCAGTTGGACGTCGTGGCCGAGATGCGCCTGACCGAGGTGGGCCTCTGGGATGCCGTGAAGGATCGTTTGAGTGACTCGCCCTATCGACTCTCCGGCGGCCAGCAGCAGTTGCTGTGTCTAGCGCGCGCTCTTGCGGTAGGCCCCGAAGTGCTCTTGCTCGACGAACCGACGTCCGCGCTTGATCCCCTCTCCACCGAGTCGGTGGAGAGGATGCTGCGCGCGATGACGCCGGCGCTGACATTGATCGTGGTCACGCACAATCTCGGCCAAGCGCGGCGCATCTCGGATCAGACGATGTTCTTCTTCAATGGTCAGTTGGTTGAGCACGGCGCGACGTCGCAAGTCTTCCAGAATCCCCATGAGATCGACACCGAACGGTACGTCCAAGGTTTGATGGGCTGACCGAGCCGACAGATTACGCAGAAATCAGTTCGACCTCACTCGGACTTCACGATTGCTTTACTTCGACTCCTTACCGTGGACTCGTCAACAACTAGGAGGACATCAGTGATCACCAATTTCCGTAGAGGCACTCGTCTGGCGACAATCGTCGCTCTCGCGAGTTCAGTGAGCCTCGTCGGTCTCGCCTCGGCCTCGTCGGCCGCCACGGCGAAGGCCAAGAAGAAGAACGTTCCCGTCACGGTGAACTTCAAGATCGAAACGCCCAAGGCCGCGAGCCTGACCGAAGCGGGCAGCTCATTGCTCTACCCGCTATGGAACCTGTGGGCACCGGCCTATCAGAACAAGTTCAAGCAGGTCAGTCTGACCACGGGTGCGGGCGGTTCCGGCCTGGGCATCTCCGAGGCCGCGGCCGGCACCATCAACATCGGCTCCTCTGACGCGTACCTCTCCCCGACGCAGCTGCAGACGACGCCGGGTCTGATGAACATCCCGGTGGCCATCTCCTCACAGGTCGTCACCTACAACATCCCGGGGCTGCACGCGCACCTCAAGCTCAACGGCACGATCATTGCCGCGATGTACGAGGGCCAGATCACCAATTGGAACGACTCGCAGATCGCCGCGCTGAACCCGGGCGTGAATCTGCCCAGTCTTCCGGTCGTGCCGCTCTATCGATCCGACGGCAGTGGCGACACCTTCCTCTTCACGACCTACTTGACCAAGCAGGACCCGAACGGCTGGGGCAAGTCGGTGGGGTATGGCACCACGGTGACGTGGCCAAAGAACCCCTCGGCGCTTGGTGAGAACGGCAACGGCGGCATGGTCACGGCGTGTGGTGCGACCAAGGGCTGCATCGCCTACGTCGGGGTGAGTTACTTGAGCAACATCCTGGGCAGTGGACTGACGACGGCGGCCCTGCTCAACGGGACCGGCCAGTACTTGAACTGGAGTGCGAAGGGCGTCACGGCCGAAGCGGCCGGCTACAAAGTCTTTCGCAACAAGGGCGCCGTCTCGATGATCAACGCTAAGACCAAGGGCGGTTACCCGATCATCAACTACGAGTACGCCATCGTGAACAAGACCCAGCCCACTGCGGCCATGGCGTCGGCGACGCGCTCACTGCTCGAGTGGGCGATCAGCCCGTCGGGTGGCCAGAGGCCGTCGTTCCTGTCCCAGGTGAACTTCCTGCGCCTGCCCAACACCTTCATCCTTGGCTCGTACAAGCTGATCAAGACGATCAAGGGCTAGTAGTTGAATGAGTGGCGACAACCCGACACCAATCGAGAGGTCGTCACCCGTAGCGACGGTGA
>JAJZSX010000159.1 GCA_021849435.1 Actinomycetes bacterium
AACCGGTGATGCAACGAGTGACCGTTGCTCCGCCGAAGATGGCTCGTCCACTAGGCCCCTTGGCGAATGGCCGAACGGTCGATCACGGCGTCGATGAAACCGTACTCAACCGCCTCCTGGGCGGTGAACCAACGGTCGCGATCCGAGTCCGCCTCGATCCGCTCCACGGGCTGGCCCGTGTGAAACGCGATGCGATCGGCAAGCATCTTCTTCATGTAGACGATCTGCTCGGCCTGGATCGCGATGTCCGACGCCTGTCCCTGCATACCGCCGAGCGACGGCTGGTGCATGAGGATACGACTGTGCGGCAGGGAGAAGCGCTTGCCGGGCGTGCCCGCGCAGAGCAGGAATTGACCCATTGACGCCGCCATGCCCACACAAATCGTTCGAATATCGCAGTTCACGTACTGCATCGTGTCGTAGATAGCCAGTCCGTCGGTCACCGATCCACCGGGCGAGTTGATGTAGAGGCTGATGTCCTTGTCGCGGTCCTCGGCCTCGAGCAACAACAATTCGGCGCAGATCCGGTTCGCAGTGTTCTGGTCGACCTGAGATCCGAGGAACACGATCCGCTCGCGCAGCAGTCGTTGATTCAGGTCGTTCGCACCCATTCCTTCGGCCATGGCGGAGTTGTTCATTGCACCAATCTACTGGACGTGCACGCGCCCGCTTCGTTGGCGACCTAGTCTGGAGCCACTCGCGGGCGTGGCGGAATTGGCAGACGCGCTGGTTTTAGGTACCAGTTCTTCGGAGTGTGGGTTCGAGTCCCTCCGCCCGCACCATCACCTGACGATGCTCCAGGGTTCGTCGCCCCGCCGGACTACGCCGCGCGTAACCCACCGCTTGGGGTTTCCATTCATCTGCTAGCGTGTACGGGACGTTCGCCGCACAGTGCGGTGGAGACCGATTCGACCGTGACATTTCGGGTTGGGCTCACCTCAACCTACAGGAGTCATTGTGTCCGTATCCTTCGCCGACCTCGGCGTGCCCACCAACCTCGTCGACCGCCTTCGCGCCCGCGGAATCACCGACTCCTTCCCCATCCAGGAAGCCGCCATCCCCGACGCACTCGCGGGACGCGACGTCGTGGGTAAGGCGGCAACGGGTTCGGGTAAGACGCTCGCGTTCGGCCTGCCCTTGCTCGCGAGGCTCGGCACGGCCCGCCCGCGTCAGCCACTCGGGTTGATCCTCGTCCCCACCCGCGAGCTCGCTTCCCAGGTCCAAAAGGAGTTGGCCCAGTTGACCAACGACCGCGGACGTCGGATCATCACCATCTTCGGTGGTACCTCGTACAACACGACGCGCAAGGCACTGAACGCCGGCGTTGACCTCGTGGTCGCCTGTCCCGGCCGACTCGAGGACCTGCTCGAGCAGCGTGCCCTTGACCTGTCCGCGGTGACGACCGTCGTCGTCGACGAGGCCGACCGCATGGCGGACATGGGCTTCCTTCCCGCGGTACGTCGCATCGTCGGGGCGACCCCGTCGAATCGCCACGTGATGCTCTTCTCGGCCACGATGGGCCCCGACGTCGCGACCCTCGTCAACACCTTCACCCACGACGCGATCATCCACGATGTGGTTGGCGACGAAGCACCGAGCGACGTCGACCACTTCTTCTGGCGGGTCGCTCGCGACCAGCGCCCCCAGGTGACCGCCGACATCGTGGAACAGTACGAGCGTGCCATCGTCTTTACCCGCACCAAGCACGGCGCCGACCGGCTCGCCCGCCAGCTCGGTGAACGTGGCGTGTCGTCAGTCGCGTTGCACGGGGACCGGACACAGGCTCAGCGCGAGCGCGCACTGCGGGCGATGAAGAATGGCGAGACGCGAGTCCTCGTGGCGACTGACGTCGCCGCCCGTGGTATCCACATCGACCTGCTGCCCGTCGTCGTGCACTACGACCCGCCCACCCAGGCGACGGACTACCTCCACCGTTCGGGACGCACCGGGCGCGCAGGCGCAACCGGAGCGGTCATCTCACTCGTGAGTGACGACGTCGCCGGGCACGTGAAGCGGATGCAGCGATCGCTCGGCATCCCCACTACGCTCGACGACCCACAGAACGCGGTCGCGATTCGCCTCGGCGCCGTGGACGATGCGGCCGCCGCCCAGTCCTTGGACGAACGTCCGCGTTCACGCTCGAACCGTCCGGCCGAGTCCAACCGTCGTGATAGTGCTGACCGTCCTGCGGGCCGATTCGGCGAACGCACACGGGAGCGTAGCGAAACTCGACGTAGTCGTACCGCACCGACTGACGCACGCAGCGAAACGCGAGCGCCGCGAAGTGAGTTCCGATCCGACGCGCCGCGCGTCGCCGACCGGTCGGCGTCTCGCGCCCCGCGTGAGCAGTACCGTGAGTTGAAGACTTCGGGTGCGACGAAGCGGTCTGCCGCGGGACACGCAGTGGTCAGTTTCTTCAACGACTCCAAGGGGTTTGGCTTCGCGAGTGACGAGAAGGGTGATGACCTGTTCATCCACTTCTCCAACATTGTCGGAGACGGCTTCAAGACCTTGAGTCAAGGTCAGACCATCGCCTACGACGAGGCAACCGGCCCCAAGGGTCGCGAGGCTCGAAACGTTCGCGTCGTCACGGGCGGCGCACGACACCGGTAGCATTGCGAACCGTGACTGATAAGCCTCTCATTGAACCACACCTCGGTGAACCGCCGACCGAATTGATCATTGAAGACATCGTCGTCGGTGACGGGGACGTCGCCGTGGCGGGGCAAACCGTCGCCGTCCACTACGTCGGCGTGAGCGCATCGACCGGCCAACAGTTTGACGCATCCTGGGATCGCGGCGAACCCTTCGCCTTCCCACTCGGCCGCGGCTACGTCATCGCAGGCTGGGACCAGGGTGTGACAGGCATGCGAGTCGGCGGGCGACGTCGCCTCGTGATCCCTTCCCACCTGGGCTACGGCGAGCGCGGTGCCGGCGGTGTCATCGCACCGGGCGAGACGCTGATCTTCGTCGTCGACCTACTCGAGGTCAACTAACCGAGCAGATACGGCGACGAATCGCGCGCCAATAGCCGCTGATAATCGCCGTATCGCTCGCAACAGATCTCAGCTACCAGCCGAAGGCGGTCGTTGGGATTGCTCAAACTCAGAACTTTGAACTGATCGAGCGTCGACATCGGCGTCATCGCACAGAGCTGCCAGCTGCGCACTGACGGATTCGGGTCCATCGCGCAGTCATGGCGCAGTAACTCGTCGGTCACCACTTCGCTACGCAGCGCCCGAAGCGCGCGCACGGCGGATTCCGTCGACTTGAGCAGGGCCGGTTCGATCTCGATCTCGTCACAGCACCGTTCGTGAACTACTGCGCGCGGATACGGCGCGTCGGCGAGCCAGGCCGACACCTTGACGCACTTGGTTCCTTCGACCCTGAGCAGGGTCTGACCGTTGGGCAGTTTCTGGGAGTCCAGGATTTGAAGCACCGTACCGACGCACGTACGCACCTCGCCCCCGCCGACCTCAGCACCCTTCTCGATCATGCAGGTGCCGAACTCTTGGTCGTCGGGGAGTTCCTGCAGCATCGCTTGATAGCGGGGCTCGAACACGCACAGCCCCACCACTTGATGTGGGAAGACCACCATCCCCAAGGGAAACATGGGTAGGACGCCGTCGTTCACGCTTCCAGCCTAAAGGTGAACGCTCCGTGAAGCACCGATCACGACCGAAGTCGCGCAGCCAGCGCCGCCAGGGCACGCGCCCGGTGCGATACGGCATTCTTCTCATCGGCGGTCACTTCCGCCAGCGTCCGCCCACCCAGTTCGGCGCTCGCGAACACGGGGTCGTAACCGAAACCTCGTTCCCCGCGAGGCTGCTCGACGATCCAGCCGCCAAGGGAACCCTCGACGGTCAACGCCGATCCGTCCGGGTACGCCACCGCGATGACGGTGCGAAATCGCGCACCGCGATCCGCACGATCGACCTCTGAGAGCTCGCTCAGTAATTTTCTCACGTTGTCGGCGTCGATTGCGGACGGTCCGGCGTATCGGGCACTGTGAACACCAGGCTCACCGCCGAGGGCATCTACGAACAGGCCCGTGTCATCGGCTATCGCCGGCTGCCCGACGGCAGCGCAGATCGCGTGGGCCTTCAGCAACGCGTTCCCATCGAGGGAGTCGCTCGTCTCGGCAACGTCCGGCACACTGGCTGGCCGTGCGACCACGTCGATGCCGACCCCGCCGAGCACCGCGCGCATCTCGTCGGCCTTGTGCGCGTTGGCCGTAGCGAGAACAAACACGAGCCCCATTATCGTGTCCGAGGGCTTGGCGGCGTCGCTAACACGAGTCGCTGGGCTTCGTGGATCGACTTGATCCCTTCTGAGGCCAGGTCCAGGAGTTGATCGAGTTCCGTACGGCTGAAGGCGGTGCGTTCCGCGGTGCCCTGGACCTCGACAAAACCGCCCGATCCGGTCATCACGACGTTCATGTCGGTCTCGGCTGACGAATCCTCCTCGTAGGGCAAATCGAGCATCGGCACCCCGTCGACGATGCCCACCGACACCGCGGCCACGAGATCGGTGAGTGCGTGGCTGCGGATCGTGCCGTCATTGACGAGGCGCGTGACCGCATCATGTAGCGCTAAGTAGCCCCCACTGATCGACGCCGTGCGCGTGCCACCGTCGGCCTGCAAGACATCACAGTCAACGATGATCTGCACGTCCGCGAGCAGTGTGAGGTCGGTGACCGTGCGCAACGATCGCCCGATCAACCGCTGGATCTCTTGGGTGCGCCCGGACTGCTTACCTCGCGCCGCCTCACGCGACGCTCGCTCGGGCGTCGATCCCGGAAGCATCGAGTACTCGGCCGTCACCCAACCGCGCCCTGACCCGCGAAGCCATCGCGGCACGTCGGTCTCGACCGAGGCCGTGCAGAGCACCCTCGTCCTGCCGACCTCAACGAGAACCGAGCCCGCCGCCATCTCGGTGTAGCCGCGGATGAACCGCAGTGGACGGGCCTCGTTGTTGTTGCGTCCGTCGAATCGCGTGGTCATGGTCTCCCTCTCATCGGTGCGAACACCGTAGTTGACACCACACTCGTTAGAAATAGATGATCCGCTTGGCCCGATCGACCACGTCGTCGATGTCGTCGCTCCAGGCACCGGTCGAGAGGTACTTCCACCCGTCGTCACAAACGATCGTGACAATCGTCGCCGTCTGGTCCTCAGGAATCGTTTGGGCGCACTTGACCGCACCGGCCATGATCGCTCCCGATGAGATTCCAACAAAGAGTCCGACTTCGGTCATCGCCCGCGTCCATTCAATCGACTCGCGCGGGCGAACCACAACCTTGCGATCGAGCAGGTCTACGCCATGGTTGTCGATGAAAATCGGTGGGATGAACCCGTCGTCCAAACTGCGTAGGCCGTCCACCATCTCACCGCTGGGCGGCTCGACGGCCCAGATCTGAACGCCCGGCCTGTGCTCCTTCAGATATCGTCCGACGCCCATGAGCGTGCCCGATGTGCCTAGTCCGGCAACGAAGTGGGTCACCTCGGGAACATCGGCCAGGATCTCTGGTCCGGTCGTCTCATAGTGCGCCATCGGGTTGGCTGGGTTGGCGTACTGGTAGAGAAAAACCCAGTCGGGGTTCTCGGCCGCTATCGATTGGGCCATGCGCACCGCACCGTTTGACCCTTCCGTTCCCGGTGAGTCGATGATCTCGGCGCCCCACGCCAGAAGCAACTGGCGCCGTTCCGGGGAGACGTTGGTGGGCATCACGACCTTCAGGTGATACCCCCGCATCCGGCACACCATCGCCAGCGCGATCCCTGTGTTTCCCGACGATGGCTCGATCAGTATCTGGTCATCGCGCCCGGGGACGAGTCGGCCGTCGCGCTCCGCCGCGCGAACGAGTGACAGCGCGACGCGGTCCTTCACCGAACCCGCCGGGTTTCGTCCTTCGAGTTTGGCCAAGATCGTGACGTTGGACCTGGGTGAGAGCGCGCTCACGTCCACGACGGGGGTCGATCCCACGAGGTCGAGCACCGACTGAACGCGGGCCACTAGGCGACACCACCGGCGACGGCTGG
>JAJZSX010000160.1 GCA_021849435.1 Actinomycetes bacterium
GATCGAGTCGTGGGTGAAGATGTGGATGACGGGGAGTTCCATGAGCGCTGAAAGGCGAATCGCACCCCGGGCGTAGTCAGAAAAGACTAAGAAGCTCGACCAGTAGGCCCGGACCTTGGAGAGCGCCAGCCCACTCGTAATCGCCGCTGCGGCGTGCTCGCGGATACCGAAGTGGAAGTTCCGAGCTGCGTAGTTGTCCTCTTCGAAGTCACCCGCACCGCAGAAAGTGAGGCGGGTCTTCGTCGACGGTGCCAGATCGGCCGATCCTCCGATCAGCCAGGGAACTCGAGGTGCGATGGCGTTGAGGACCGTTCCCGAGGAATCCCGAGTGGCCACACCCTTGGGGTCTGCATCGAAAGTGGGGATGTCGGCGTCCCATCCCGCGGGAAGTTCGCGGTGCTGCATGGCCAACAGCTCGGCCGCGAGGTCGGGGTGCGCACGTTCGTATTGCGCAAAGAGTTTCATCCACGCCTCGCGAAGCGCGGACCCCCGCTCGCCGATTCCCGCGCTGAAGTGCTCGTAGACCCCGTCGGGAATGAGGAACGTGGCGTCTTCGGGCCAGCCGTAGTTGGCCTTAGCTTTCTTCACTTCCGCTGTACCCAGCGGCTCGCCGTGCGCCGCGCTCGTGTCCATGACGTCGGGTGCGCCGTAGCCGATGTGACTGTCGACGATGATGAGTGTGGGACGCTCCTTCTCGTCACGGAACACCTGGAGGGCCTGGGAGATCGAATCGAGGTCGTTGGCGTTGGGGACCCGGGTCACGTTCCAGCCGTAGCCAGCGAAGACCATCGCCACGTCTTCGCTGAAGGCGAGCGCGGTGTTGCCTTCGATGGTGACGTGGTTATTGTCGTAGATCCAGCACAGCTGGGAGAGCCCCAGATGCCCGGCGAGCGACGCCGCCTCGTCGGTGATGCCCTCCATCATGCAACCGTCGCCCATGAGGGCGTACACGTCGAAGTCAAAGAGCTCGAAGCCAGGGCGGTTGTAACGCTCGGCGAGCCAGCGCGATGCGATTGCCATGCCCACTGCGTTGGCGGCCCCCTGGCCGAGGGGGCCCGTCGTTGCCTCAACCCCCGAAGTCCAGCGGTACTCGGGGTGGCCCGGGCAGCGTGACCCGAGCTCACGGAAGGACTCGAGGTCCTCGAGGGTAACCGACGCGCGACCGACGGTCTCGTAAGCCGGGTTCACCGCTTTGACCCGTGCGAGGTGCAACAGGGCGTAGAGGAGCATCGATGCGTGCCCCTCGGAGAGCACGAAGCGGTCCCGGTTGGGCCAGATCGGATCGGCGGGGTCGAAGCGAAGCTGACGTTGCCAGAGCTGATAGCCGACCGGCGCCAAGCCCATCGGCGTGCCCGGGTGGCCCGAGTTCGCCTTCTCTACGGCGTCGATAGCGAGGGTGCGGATGGTGTTGACACAGATCGTGTCGAGATCACCGGAGGGGCGCTGTGGTGTGTTCATCGCGGTCTTTCTTCGTGGGTTGGTGGTACTCGCGAGGCCGTTTCCCTAGGGTGGGAAGGCGGACACAGCCGAGACGGGGAGTGGTGATGACCGACAACGACGACCAGGGTTCCATCGACGCAGAGAAACGCCTCGCCGCCGAAGCGGCCACCGAACTGGTGGAAGCGGGCATGACCGTCGGGCTCGGCACGGGATCGACTGTCGCCTACCTGCTCGCCGCACTCACACGTCGGCGCCTCGACATCTGCTGTGTGGCGACTTCGCCCGCCACCTTCGACACGGCGCGCGCTCTCGGGCTCGACGTGCGGCCCTTCACCGGCATCGATCACCTCGATATCGCCATCGACGGGGCGGACCAAGTGGACCCAGTGGGTTGGCTCGTCAAGGGTGGCGGCGGTGCTCAGACTCGCGAGAAGATCGTCGCGGTGGCCGCCACTCGCTACGTCGTGATCGTCTCGTCGAACAAGATGGTGGAGTCCCTCGCGGCCCCCGTGCCCCTCGAGTTGCTCGCCTTCGGGCTCGACGCCACGCTTCGAGCCCTCGGTGACGCGCGCGTGAGCGACAGGCCGTCGAGTCCCGACAATGGCGTGCTCGCGGAGTACATCGGACCGATAGGCGATCCCGGTGCGTTGGCGTCGCGCCTCTCGGCGATACCCGGGGTGGTGGAGCACGGCCTGTTCGCGCCCGCCATGGTGAGTGACATCCTGGTCGGCCAGGGCAACCAGGTGCTTCGACGCCGCCCCGGCAATTGACCCGGCGGGGATGGGGTGACCGGCGAAAGTTCCGATCGCCCGAGGGGGGACCACCACGTGGTGGCGTGACTCTTGTCGGGGCGCGGGCTTGGTCGTCACAGCCCCGGGAATTCATCTTCGAGGGAGCGCAGCACGTGTGCGCCCCCAGCTGTCTCGAGCTCAGTGACCGAGTAGTGACCGCTCGCCACGCCGACCGACACGGCACCCGACGCGTTGGATGCCTTCATGTCGTGGGGTGTGTCGCCGACCACGTAGACCTGGGACGGGACCAGTTGTTTCTGTAGCCGAGCGGCCTTTTCAATAGCGAGCACTGTGAGTTCGGTGCGGTCCGGTGAGTCCGATCCGTAGCCGCCAAAGACGAAGAACCGGTTCAGGTTGGCGGGGATGAGTTTGGTGCGCGCCGCACCTTCCATGGCACCAGAGACGAGCCCGAGTATGACGCCGGCTTCTCTTAGTCGGACCAACAGTCTTTCCGCGCCAGGGAGCACCCGGTAGCCCTTCGAACCCCCGATGTCCTCGGCCAGATGCAAGAGATACTGGGCGTAGAGTCGGCTGAGTTCGTCGTCGCTCGGGTTGCGACCCAGCACGGCGTTGAAGGTCGCGCGGGCCACTTGCGGGTCGGTCTCGCCCGCCGAGCTGTGCTCGCCGATATCGGCGGGGATGCCGTAGAGCGTGTCGAACGCGGCCATCCAACTGCGCGCACCCGACCCACCGGTGTGCACGAGCGTCTCGTCGACGTCGAACAGCACGGCGAGTGGTGTTCGCTTCGTGTCATGCGATAGGGGGGACATCTCAATCCCTCTTCTCGTCGTGGCCACCGAAGCCCTTGCGCATGGCTGAAAGCGCCTTGTCGGCGAAGTCGTCGAGGCCTCGAGACGCGAAGCGTGAGTACAACGCGGTGGTCAGTACCGGGGTGGGCACGCCTTCGTCAATCGCCGCGATCGAGGTCCAGCGTCCCTCACCGGAATCCGAGACCCGCCCTGCGTACTCCGTCAAGTCAGGTGCGTCAAAGAGGGCGGCGGCGGTCAGGTCCAACAGCCAGGACTCGATCACGCTGCCACGACGCCACACCTCGGCTACGGCGGTCGTGTCGATATCGAACTGGTAGTACTCGGGTTGCTCCATCGGGGCGGTCTCGGCGTCCGCGTTGTCATGGCGTTGACCGACGTTGGCGTTATGCAACACGTTGAGGCCCTCAGCGAAGGCCGCCATCATCCCGTATTCGATCCCGTTATGGACCATCTTCACGAAGTGTCCTGCGCCATTGGGGCCGCAGTGCAGGTACCCGTGCTCTTCGGTCGTGGACCTGCCGGTGCGTCCTCGCGTTCGAGGCGCGGAGTCCATACCGGGCGCAATGCTCATGAAGATCGGCTCGAGGTGTTTGACTACGTCGGTCTCACCACCGATCATGAGACAGTAGCCCCGGTCGATGCCCCATACGCCACCACTCGTCCCGCAGTCAATATGGTGAATTCCTTGACTGAACAGATTCGTGGCGCGGGTCATATCGTCTCGGTAGTACGAGTTCCCGCCGTCGATAAGGATGTCGCCTCGTTCCATGTGACTCGCGAGTTCGTCGATGGTCTTGCCGGTGATCTCGCCCGAAGGCACCATGACCCAGACCGCGCGGGGCGTCGAAAGCTTCTCCACGAAGTCGGCCACCGAACTCGCCCCGGTCGCCCCCTCGTTCACGAGATTCTCGACGGCGTCGGCGTTTACGTCGAAGACGACGCACGTATGACCGTCGCGCATCAGGCGTCGAACGATGTTCGCCCCCATCCGTCCGAGTCCCACGACACCGAGTTGCATTGGTTTCTTGGTGGTCACTTTCCCTATCTCCTTCAAACGTTCGCAGTCATCCTCGTCATGAATTGCTGGATTCCGAAGTCGCGAGCCATGGCAGCTGCCACGGCGTGTGACCTCGCAGAAGGTCGTTGGCGCTCGCTGGTCCCCACGATCCGCGTTGGTACGTCGCGATGGCGGGGGGCTTGTCGATTAGTGGTTGGAGAACTCGCCACGTCTCTTCGACGACGTCCTCTCGAGTGAAGCGCGACTGGTGGCCACGAATCGCGTCGTGAAAGAGACGTTCGTAGGCACCGGGGGGCTTGCCCAGTTCTGTCACGAAGGAGAGGTCCAAGTGCACGTCCCGAGACGCCCGGCCATCGGGACCCTTCGACAACAGCGTCATTCGCACGCCGGAATCGGGCTCGACGCGAATTATCACCTGGTTCGGATCAGTGTGCTGGGGAGTATCGAGAAACGCCAGACGAGGTGGTCGTTTGAAGACCACTCTCACTTCGGTAGCGTCTTCGGCCAACTCCTTGCCCGCCCGGATGAAGAATGGCACACTGGACCAGCGCCAATTCTCTATGGCGAGTCGTAGGGCGACGTAGGTCTCGGTGGTCGATCCCTTCGTGACGCCGGGAACATCGAGGTACCCGTCGTACTGACCTCGTGCGCAGGCTGTCGGGTTGACGTCGGCCATCGCCCGAAATACCTCCAACTTCTTATCCCAGAGCGCCGCGTGTCCTGGTGCAGCGGGCGCTTCCATGGCGATGAGCGCCACGATCTGCATGAGGTGGTTTTGGACCACGTCGCGCAGTGCTCCAACGGGATCGTAGAATTTCCCACGATCAGCGACGCCGAAGTTCTCGGCCAGTGTGATGTAGACACCCGCCACGTGGTCGCGATTCCACACCGGCTCGAGGAGCGAGTTCGCGAAGCGCAGATAGGAGATGTCCGCCACCGGCTGCTTGCCCAAGAAGTGATCGACGCGGAGAATTTGTTCCTCGTTGAGCAGGCGGTGAAGATCAACGTTAAGGGCACGAGCCGACACAAGATCGTGACCGAAGGGCTTTTCGATCATTACCCGGGCGCCCTGGAGGAGATCAGCCTGGCTCAGCGACGCGACCACCGATGCGAATAGTCCGGGTGGTATTTCCAGGTAGTACAAAGGATGAGAGCTGCCCCGTAACTCCTTCGCGAGCGCCTCGTAGGTGGCGGCGTCTTTGAAGTCGCCTTGTACGTACCTGAACCGATCTGCGAGACGATCGAATACCTCTTGATCCACCGCTTCGTCACCCGACTTCAATGTCATCAGTACCGAAGAACGCAGGTGATCAACGGACCAGTCCTCGACGGCTACACCAACGATCGGAAAGTCCAATTCGCCGGCCAACTCCAGTTGGTACAAGGCCTGGAAGGTCATCTTCTTGGCGAGATCTCCCGTGATGCCAAAGATCACGAGGCTGTCGGTGGCGCTCGGCGAACGGCGATTCACGTCAGTCGTGCCTGGTGTACCCGATGGCGCGCCGCACGGGCTTCAGTCGCGTCGCCACCGCCGGAATAATCGTCGCCGACAGGAGCCGGGGGGTGGGCTCCTGTCGGCGAGCGAACTTTCGCGCCCAGAACGGCGACGACCTACCCACTTCGTGAAAGCATTCGTGGACACCCTCTGGGGAGGCAACGTGACGTAGAAGCCACGTTGAGGCAACCGACCTCAGAGCGTTTCGAGGGTTTTCCATTACGCACGCTTTCCTAACAAAACAGTCAACTGTTGGTAAAGGAAGAGGCGAGGTCTAGGCGTCTTAAACCAAGCGTACTGCCGCCCCAGCCGAATTACCCAAATCTTATGAAGTACCGAGCGAATGGCAGCGCTTCGTCACTCCAGCAATGGCTTTGTGTCAACGCCTCGCCCAAACGTCACATCGATGTTCGTGATGACGCCGCGAATGGCGACATTGGCGACGTC
>JAJZSX010000161.1 GCA_021849435.1 Actinomycetes bacterium
CTTGCCCGACGCGGGGTCGGTCTTGACGACGATGCCCGACGCCTTCGAGGAGTAGACGAGCGTGGTGGTCCCGATCACGAGGTTGTCTGACAGCAAGGTCGATGATGCCGCCGAGACGGTCTGGCCGACTACGTTGGGCATGGCGACCATCGAGTTCGACTTCGCGATCTTGGCGTAGGCGTAGCCACCGGCGGCGAGCAGCAGGATGATCACAATCGTGATGACGGCGCCCTTCCACCCGCGACGCCGGCGGCGAACGTCGGTGCGCGGACCGGACATTATCGGCACGGCCTGCGTCCGTTCGCCCGGGGTGACCGTTGCCACGGCGCGAGTGACATCGGCGCCGTAGTAGGCGCCGTCGCGGGTCGCCGCGTGTACTGGCTGTCCGTCAGTGAAGCGCACGAGGTCGGCGCGCAGTTCGTCGGCGGTTTGGTAGCGCTGGTCCGGGGATTTGGCGAGGGCGAGCATGACGATCGCCTCAAGGTCCGCGGGAACCGAGTCCGAAAAGTCCGAGGGCGAGGGCACCGTCCCGTGCACGTGTTGGCTCGACACTGCGACGGGTGAGTCACCGATGAAGGGTGGCCGGCCGACTAAGAGCTCGTAGAGCACCACACCGAGTGAGTAAACGTCGCTGCGACCATCGACGGCGATTCCCTCGGCCTGCTCGGGCGAGAAGTAAGTCGCGGTGCCCATGACAGATCCGGCCTCGGCGAGGTGGTCTTCGCTCGCGACGGCTTGGGCGATGCCGAAGTCGGTCACCTTCACCTGTCCGTCGGTGGTGATGAGGATGTTGCCGGGCTTCACGTCACGGTGCACGACACCGCTACGATGCGCGTAGCCGAGCGCTGCGGCCACCTGGGCGGTGATCTGAGCGGCCCTCGATGGCGTAAGCGTGCGCGAACCGTGCACGATCTCGGCCAGTGACGTGCCGTCCACCAACTCCATGACGATGAAGTAGGTTCCGCCGTCTTGGCCCCAGTCGAAGACTGGCACGATGTTGGGATGCGAGAGGTTGGCCGCGGCTTGCGCCTCTCGACGGAACCGCTCGACGAAGGTGGGGTCAGCCGAGAGCTCGGGATAGAGGATCTTGAGCGCCACCGCCCGGTTGAGCAGCAGGTCCTGGGCCCGGTAGACCATGGCCATGCCACCTCGGGCTATCAGGTGCGTGACCTGATAGCGGTTCGAGTAGATACGCGGATCGCTAACGGGCTCCATACCCGCCCCAGCCTACGTCCTGGCCAACCCCTAGTACCTGCGTCGTCACGGACACGTGGTCGCCGTTCCCGATGCCGGTCGGCCGGCCTGGAGCGAGAGCGCACCCTCGACCATACAGCGCATGATCGGTCCGGCCACTGAGTTACCAGTCGTCGAGGTTATCTGAAAGGGCACCACCACCGCGACCGCAATGGTTGGGTTGGTCGCTGGGGCGAAAGCGATCATCCAGTCGTCGACATTCTGTGCTGCGTTGCCAACCTGAGCCGTCCCAGTCTTGGCTCCGGCGTCCGCCCAAGCGGGGAAAACACCTGTGGCGGTGCCGTTCGCGGCGTGGGCCACCGCTTGCATCAGCGGCACTATCTGAGCGGCCTGCGCCTTCGTGAGGGGCGACTTCCAGGAGGTGTCCTGGTAGCGCTTCACAATGGAACCGTCAGGTCCCGCCACGTAGTTGAGCAGGTGCGGGACCATGATCGTCCCTCCGTTCGCGATAGCGGCCGCGACGAGGGCCATCTGTAGCGCCGTTGCGCGTACATTCTGCTGACCGATGGCCGAGTACGCGAGTCCCGGCTTGTTGTAGACGAATGAGGCCGCCGAAGGGAAGTAACTCGGCTGGGCGCCAGGCAAGTCGATCGGAGGAATCGAGTTGAACCCGTAGGAGTCCGCAGTCTCAGCGAGGATGTTCCCACCGAGGTCTAACCCAATGAGCGCGTAGCCCTGGTCACACGACGGGGGCAACATCTGGGCGATGTCACCGCCGCAAGGCACGAACGCGTAGTTGGACAGTGTCTTGTTTGAGTCGGGCAGATGGATGGTCGCGGCAACGGGATAGCTCTTCGTGAAGAGGCTCGGCTTCTTCGCGACAACGGCGCTCGTGGTCACGATCTTAAAAGTGGAGCCGGGCGGGAACGTCTGTTGGATCGCGAGGTCGCCGAGCGGTGGGAACCCGTAGGCGTTGTTGGCAGTGTCGAGTTTCCACGCCTTGGCCGCCACGGTGTAGCTCGACGACTCGAAGGGAGCCGGGTTGTACGTCGGGTTCGCGTACATCGCGAGCACCGCGCCGGTTCTCGGGTCGAGCACAACGGCCGCCCCATTGCGCCCGGCCAAGGCCTTGGCCGCAACGCGCTGCAACGACGGTTGGAGCGTGATCGAGATCGAGTCCGCCGCTGAGGTCGGCGCGAGTACCTGGGCCAGGCTCTGGGGTGGCTGGGCGTGAGCGATCAGGTACTGGTTGTACTCGGCCTCGAGCGCCCAGGTTCCGTAGAACGGTGACGCGAAACCCACGAGGCCCGACGTCAGCGCACCGAGTGGATAGACGCGGGTGAAGGGGTAGTACCCCTTCGTGGCCGGGACCGACTTAGCCAGGACCGTCCCGTCAGCGGCGACAATCTCGCCACGAGGGTACTGGGTGTTCGACTGCGAGTTCCTCGGGTTGAGAATCGACGCGTTGAGCCCTGGTGCCCTGAAGAACTGGATATTGACGGCCTGCGCCGCGATTGCGGCAAAGAGCAGGACGAGGACAATCGCGAAAACGCTCAATCGGCGCGACATGATTTAACCCTTCGCCTTGGTCGTGGTGGTAACCGGCGTCGTCGAGGTCGTGGTGGTCTTTGTTGTCGTCGTGGTGGTCGTGGTGGTCGCGATGCTCTTCGAAAGGTGCCAAGACCGATTCAGGTATTTCGCGTACGTCAGCGCCGACGCCAGCGAGGGCTCACTGATAGTAGCGGCCAGGAGGCGTTGGTCCGCCGGAAGCAGGTGGGCTGACGGGTATGTCGTGTCCAGGACCTTTCGCGGTGAGTACCAGAGGACCCCATTGGGCTGTCCCTGGTAGACGGCGATGACCCCGGAGTCGTCAGCGAGGTAGTAGGTCGAATATGCGTACCAGTGCATGATGCCAATGAAGCCGGCCACCACGCCCAGGAGAACCAGGATCGCGATGGCGACACGCCAGGTGAATCGCGACGTACGGCGGCGCACGGTCCGCGGCGGCGCGATCGCCGGCGGCGCGGTCGAGATCGTCTTCTTCACGGGGGTCATGGTCGAGACCACGTCGTCGAACTCGACGAGGACGACCGTGATGTTGTCGCGTCCACCCGCCTCCCTCGCGGCGGCGACGAGCTTGTCGACCGCATCCTCGAGGGGCATCGGTGGGCTCGCCAACTGCACGAGCTGATCCGGCGTGAGTTCGTTCGAGAGCCCGTCGCTGCACAGCAGGAGCCGGTCACCCGGCTGGGCGACCACCGAGACCATGTCGATCTCGACGGTCTCATCCATTCCGAGCACCCTGGTCAACTGGTGCCGCCGGGGGTGAACGGCCGCTTCTTCGGGGGTGAGCCGGCCCATGCGGACCCACTCTTCGGCCACGCTGTGGTCGTCGCTCAGCTGGCGCAACGCACCGTCACGGAGCTGATAGACCCGCGAGTCCCCAACGTTGACGAGCGTCGGCGACACGATGCCCGCAGCGTCCTCGGTCAGCGCGATGGCGATGACCGTCGTGCCCATCCCGAACCGTTCCGGGTGGGCGACGGCGTCGGCGAGCACTGCATGGTTGGCCGCCTCGACCGCGGCGTAGAGGCCCTCAACGGTCTCGTTCTGGTGAAACTCACGGGTGATGACCTCGACCGCGAGCGCCGAGGCGACCTCCCCGGCCGCGTGGCCGCCCATGCCATCAGCGACGATGGCTAGGGTCTCGTCCGCGGACAGCGCGTCCTCGTTCGAGTCGCGCACGAGGCCGGTATCTGTCGCGGCCGCGAAGCGCCAACGCGTCAACGAACCACCTCCAAGAGGACGCCTCCAACTTGGATCATGTCGCCCCGCTCAAGCAGCACTCGCCCACGCAGCAGTTCCTGGTTGACGTAGGTGCCGTTGGTGGATCCGAGATCCTCGATCGACAAGTCACCCGCGTCATTCGCGATACGCGCGTGACGCGTCGAGAGGTACGTGTCCGCCAACGAGATGTCACAGTCCGCGCCACGGCCGATGACGACCGCCAGGTCCACGTCGACGCGTTGTCCCGCCATCTCGTCGGGCTCGATGAATTCCAAAGCGAGTGGCGCCGAGCGTTTTCGTCGCGAGCGCCCCGACTCCTGATCGGCTGGACGCGTTTCGACCATCGCGACGCGCAGCACTCGGGCAAAGAAGAGGAGGGCCACGACCATGACCAGTACTTGCAGCGGTCGAATCACCGCGGCGTAACTCGACGACGCGGCGAGAAGACTCAAGCTAACTCAATCCGTAGGTGGAGCGCCCCGACCGTGATGTCGTCGCGAGGCGATAACGAGACCGAGGTGATACGGTGTCCGTTCACGTAGGTCCCGTTCGTCGACTGTAAATCCCTGATGGCGACGCCCTCAGCCGTTCGCCACACCTCGGCGTGGCGGCGTGAGACGTTCGAGTCGTTAATCACGACGTCCACGTCAGGACTCCGACCGATGACGAGTGGTCGATCACCGACGGTGAAGGTCCGGCCATCCTCCGCGATGAGCCGAGGATGCGCCTCACCGCCGAGGAAGTCGGCTTTGACCGCGAGGTCCCCCGTGCGCAGGTCGTCGTCGACGAAGATGTCGACCGCTACGGGTCCGACGAAGTTGTACCCCTCATTGATTGCGTGCTGGCGAACCGTCTCTTCGAGCTCGCTGATCAACGCCTTTTGGAATCCGTCGAAACGGTCCGCATCCGCCGGACTCAACCACACGTGAATCTCGTTGGGTGAAATGGGGCCTTGGTTCGTGAGCTGGCGAGTCAGGTCCACCTCTCGGATGATCCGTGCCCCGATCTCGATCGGTTGCAGTCCACCCTTGAAGGGACGCGCGAAAGTCCGCTCGAAGAGCCGCTCGAGGCGGTTTTCCATAGACTTGAGCACCATAACTTCCCAATCGTACTGGCCAGCGGGTCAAAAGCGTCATCGGAATCGGGTGGCGCGAAGTTGGACTAATGTAACCAGGTCCCAGGGCGAGTGGCGAAATTGGCAGACGCGCAGGCTTCAGGTGCCTGTATCCGAAAGGATGTGGGGGTTCAAGTCCCCCCTCGCCCACGAAGGAACGGTCACGGAGCCCAGAAGTGCGGACGCGAATTCGTCCGTTCCCGGGCGCTCGCCCTTATCTCATATGGCACCTCAAACCGCTCGAAATCCACTTCGCACCGTGGACGTGGCGTCGGGCCAAGTCGTTCGCTACGGGGTATGCCCTGTGGTGACGCCCGCGACCCCCACGGTGGCACGTTCGTGATACCGCGCAAGGCAGGCGAATTGTACGTAGTGTGGCGACGTGGCGACACTTCAGCGCGAGTCCGTGCCCGAAAAGGCAACGGCACCCGATTGGGGTAACGACCGGTGACGAGCGCCCCCGATGAGTTAGGACTACAGCGACCGAGCGTCCTGGCGCGCGGTCCGCACTCGAGCGAACCGCACTGGGTACTCAACCCGCACGAACTGCGCGACGAGTGGCGCCGGCTGTTCTCGGAGTTCTTCGGGACCTTCTTGCTCGTCATCGCCGCCGCCGGAGCGCCAGTGGTGGACGCCGTCTCCCACGGCCAGGTCCCGATCGACGCTCAAGTCGTCGCACCCGCACTGATGGTCATGGGCATCATCTACTTCATGGGCATGGTGAGCGGTGCCCATCTCAATCCCGCCGTCACGCTCTCCTTCGCGGCAAGGGGGAACTTCCCCTGGAGCCGAGTCCCGGGCTACATCGGTGCCCAGATCGTCGGCTCCGTCGCCGCCTCCCTGCTGCTCCGAGG
>JAJZSX010000162.1 GCA_021849435.1 Actinomycetes bacterium
TCGGTGAGCCTCGATTGACACCGGGTCGCCGGTCTGCGAACATCAGAAGCGGCCGGCACGGATTGAGGGACGAGGTGGTCCCTTACTCGTGGCGGAGGGGTGGTCCCTTAGTCCTGGCGGGTGACACCGACGACGAGTTGTTGAGGGAAGCAGCTATCAACGGAGCTCACCAACGGTGACGTCGTCCACGCAACCCCGGAGGTGGCGGTCACGCCCGAGGGCCCAAGTAGTAGCGGCTGGGTGGCGTTACTCATGTTGCAGCCTCCCCAGTAGTACGGTCCGAACGACACGCACGGTCCGCTCGGGGGACAACCCAGCGTCGTCGCGGTCCAACTGACTCCCCCGTTCGTTGTCACTTCCACCGAGGCGCGACCGGCATTGGTTCCCCAAGGGACGTGTCGATTGTCGGAACTGTTCGTTTGACGAAAGAGCGCGTCGACCTGGTTGCCTCGGGTCGTAAAACCAGAAAAACCCTCGAGCGACGTGCCCGGCGGCGTCGGCACGGTATGCCAGGTGGACCCGGCGTTCGTCGTATAGAGCGGCGCTAAATAGACGGGAGGAATGGAATTGCCCTGCGCGGTGCTAAAGCCGGCGTAAACACTCGTGGTGTAGCGCGGATCCAGTTGCACCGTCGCGCACTGTGGACGCGACGACGGTCGCGAGAAGATGTGGAGCGTCGAGCCCTTCAAGGCCATTCGTACGTCAACGGTCGGCACGCTGAACGGAGAAGAACTGCCGGTGATCACGATTCGCGACGGTTGACACCACGCGACGCGCATCGTGCCGCTCAACGGTGCGATCGCGGACGATCCCGAATAGGTCGACGACACGTAGGGCACTCGACCGAGACTGGACCAGGTGGGACCCGGCGTCACGTGCAGCACCCTCGGCGAAAGAACGACGTTGAAGCCTCCACCCTTTTGATTCCGAGCGAACGAGAGAGCCGGGTACGTTGTCGTCGCGTGGGTCGGCGTAACCGTGAGCGAGTAACTAAACGGTTGATTAATGGTCAACTGCAGCGGCGCCCAACCGGTGACGTGGACCACGTCGCCGACCGCGGCCCGCGAGACGCTCAGCGACATGGTCTCACAGGGCTTACCGGCCACGCACCTCGTGGGCCCGGGCGCTTTTAGGTGGATCGTCGTCTGCGCCTCCGCGGGACCGAGCGCACAACCCGACTGGACGATGAGGCACTGGACGCCCACGTGGTAGTTACCCGATTGCAGCGGGTGCGCTGCCACCACGCCGCCTCGCGTCACCAGCCACGCCGTGTCCGGTACCACCAGGTTGGTACGAAACGTGCTCGACGACAACCAGTGAAGTGGTGCCGCCTGCTCTTGCAGTCCACTCCGGCAACCATCCCAACACAACGTCGCATACGTCTGACCTTGGCGCAGTCGAGCCGATGGTGGACGACTCGAGAAATGACCCGTCAGCGTTACCGTCTCGCCCGGAGTCGCGCTCGGCGTGCTCGACGACAGCGTCAGGAGGCCAACTGACGGCGCCGGTACGATTGAGGTCGTCGGAGACGACTTCGCTCGTGACGGACTACTGACGAAGGTCTGAAGCGCCACCACGTCCAACGAGCCCTTCAGGGCGGGAACACGGAAGCAACCCGTAAAGTCACCGTTTAGCGACTGATGAACGTCGTCGCCTTCGTCCGATCCGCACAACGAACTGGGGTTGAGGAATGTTGTCGTGATCGTCGCTCGGTTCGAGTGAGCGCTCGACGAGGCGGCGCGGGTGATGCCGCAACTTGCCAGAACGAGCGAGGCCGTGAGAAGAACCGTTCCACTTCGAGAAATGGATCGAGATCCGAGCATCCTCAGAAAGGGCATTAACCGCTCCACGTGGTGACGGTCGTGGATTATCCACCGACTTGCCCTCACCTTAACGAGGTCACGATCGAGATCGTTGGCGGTGTGACAGGCCCGCGTACGTTTGGCTGCGCCACGGCGTTACGGAGCTCACGAGCGAGCTATCAAATCAACGAGAGCATCCCGATCAATACTGTTCGCTGTCTACAAAGACCGTCACGAAGTCAGCGCAGAAAAATCTCGCTATCGAGGCGCCCGAGGAACCAACGCTCATGCCCAGGGTAAGAGAGGTACCCGACGTGCACGAGGTGACGATTGTGGCGAACACGTGCCACCGAGCACTGGGGATTCTCGTGCTTGGGGTAGGTCAACTTCAATTTGGCAATAGACATCCGGCTCCAAACTGGGCAACATGTCGCCTATTCTTCGTTCACAAGTTGACGACGCAAAAAGGCCACGCGTGAAACGATTCAGATTTCGACGACGATGGATGGGACACAAGCACGGCGTCGCACGAGGTGTAGCCGTTTTTGGTTCGCCTGGATTCGACACTCCCGGCAGTCTCCACAATTTGCTCCTACCCTGTTCGCAACTACGACAATGGTCCAACGAACACGGCCTCGTCCTCGACGATGCGCCAGAAAGCCTCACGGCACTCGACGAGCACCTCGACTCGTGGAATGCTGATGCATCGCATCATGGACAGGTGGATTTGTCAAATGAGGTGGGCATTTACTTGGGCGTCGTAATCGTCCGGCATGTCGACGGAAGTCAGTGGGGAGTCTGGCCGAATGGACACCCGATCGTGCGACTACGTAGCGGAAAAGAACTCGACGTAACCGAAATGGCGAACCAACGTCTGAAGCATTCAGGGCCGAGACTTCGCGCTATTTATTCAATGTCGCAATCCTTATAGTGGGCGCTCTCCCAACGCTCCAGGACGACCGCTCAGCTGCGACCGAGAAACTCGAAGGTTGAACCACCCGGCAACGTCGACGAGTGTCTGTAACCCTCAACGTCATTCTCCCCTTGCCTCAAACGCGGCCAACCTGGAACGTAGACCACGTGGCACTGGAGACATCTTGCGCAAGTCAATGGTGCTTCACAGTGATGGCCGCACCTGCAGTGCCCGGAACGCAAAGCCGTCCTGGGCCACGTCACCTTCAAATACGAAATGGACTAGTTGGCCAACAGCAAGCGTTTTTACTCCGGGGACTTCAATCATCGAATAATGGAACCAACATCCTCCAGGGGTGGCTGACGAGTCAATGACGCCAACGCCTTCGCGGTCGTCGTAGTCTCGGACGACACCATCTACCCACTCTTGGTCCATGTCGCGATCATAAAACGGGGTGGCAGGTGTGCCCCCTTGAGCGGACGGCGATGCGGTGACGATTCCCGGCGGACCGACGTAGAAGTGCCAGCTCCGAACTGGATGCTCAGCGGTTGCCTACCGTGTGACTGCAGTACCTGCGGTGCAAATGGTGTGGCCAGAAAAGTGAGAAGTTAGTTGCCAGACGTCTGGCACTAGGCAGCGTTTCTCTCTTCAGAATCCACGATTCCAACTAAATTACTTCTCATGTCCTCAACTGAGCCGTCCGGTTCGAGGATCCACCGCTTCAAACAATCCGTGGTTCCGGCATCGGGTCCCATTCGTACTCTGACCAAATCAACGCTCGCGAACACGATTGGTAACGGCCTCTTCTACACCGTGGAGGTCATCTTCTTCACGAGGTCGGTCGGTCTCTCAGGACATGAGGTCGCGCTCGGCCTTGGCATAGCGGCTGCGGTGGGCTTGGTCGTTTCGGTTCCCGCGGGCCACCTGGCGGATCGACGTGGACCACGTGAACTGGTAGCGGTCAGTTGCGTCTTGGAGGGCGTGGCCATGGCCGCATTCACGCTGGTCCACTCGTTCGCCGGCTTCATCGCCATCTCGGCGATCGGGTCCATCTTCTCAAGCGCTAGCGGGAGCACTCGTGGTGCACTCATGTCTCGCTTCGGTATCGGCGAGGAACGCGTACACGTACGTGCGTTCCAACGAGCGGTCACCAACTTCGGAATGTCCTTAGGCATGGTCGTCGCGGGCGTAGCACTCGCCATTGACACGCGCGACGCGTACCTCGCCATGGTTTTGTGCAACGCGGTCACCTTTATCGTCGCCGCCTACTTCATCATGAAGTTGCCCGCCATGCCGCCCGTGAGCCTTGGCGCCAACGAGAGACCCGCGCCGATGTCCGTCGTCCTGAAGGATCGCCGGTACCTGACGGCGTCGGCCCTCAACGGCCTCTTCTCGATCCATTTCGTGGTCCAGAGCGTTGGTCTGCCACTGTGGATCATCGATCACACGCAAGCACCGCGGTGGTGGGTGGCATTTCTGCTCATCATCAACACGACGATGATCATTCTCTTCCAAGTACGGCTGAGTCGTGGATCGGGCGACATCACCGCGGCCGCCCGAGCGTTTCGCCGGTCCGGCGTGCTGATCGCAATCGCGCTGGTCTGCTACGCCGCCGCCTCCGACGCGAACGCCGTTGCCGCCAGCGCCATTCTGGTGATCGGCATGGTCTTTCACACCGTCGGTGAGCTCTACAGCTCCGGGGCGTCGTGGGGCGTCGGCTTTGGCATGGCCCGCGAGGACCTCCAGGGTCAGTATCAGGGGGCGTACTCGTTGGGGCGCGGCCTTTCGGGAATCCTCGGTCCACTCATCGTCATCTCAATTGCGACGTCGTCTACTCGAATCGGCTGGATCGTGCTCGCCGTGATGTTCCTGCTCGTTGGTACCGCGTTCGTGCCGCTCATCAATGGGTATCGGAAGGCGAACGAACGGCAAGCCTCAATTTAGAAACGCCGCGAGGGATTTCGTTGCTTCGTGCGCAGTGCTACCACCACATCATCCCTTCGATGGCTGCGGGACCGGGCACGGTCTCGCTATAGATCGGGAAGGCCAAAGTCCAGTGACGGTACGTCGGTACCACCGTCCACCTCGAGGACCTTGCCCGTGAGGAACGCGCCAGCGGACGACGCCAAGTAGACCACGCTCGCCGCGATCTCGGCGGGGTCAGCTATCCGGCGAAGCGGCGTCGATGATTCCACCATCGATTTGAGCTCTGGTGTTCCCGTCACGATCTCCAGCGCCGACGTCGCCGTCGATCCAGCGGCAATCGCGTTCACCCGAATCTTCGGTGCGAGGTCCTTACTGACCAAGCGGGTGTAGTGCGCGAGGGCTGCTTTCACCGAACCGTAGGCGGCGTACCCTCGCCCCGACACGCGTCCCATCACCGATGAGATATTGACGATCGCGCCGCCGCCGTGCTCCAGCATCAACGGGACAGCCACCAGATTGAGAGCGTGCGCGGTCGAAACGTTGAAGTGGAACGCCTCCTCGAGATAGTCGACTGTGGTGTCAAGGAAAGGAAGCGGGATTGCACCGCCTACGTTGTTCACCACGACGTCGAGACGCCCGAACTCACTGCGTGCGACCTCAGCGAGTCGACGAACCTCATCAAGGTTAGAGAGGTCCGCCGCGACGGTGACCGCGCGGCGCCCGGTCGCACTAACCAGATCGGCCACCTGGTCCAGGTCGCCCTGCGTCCGTGAGGCGATGACGACGTCAGCGCCGCATTCCGCAAGCGCCACGGCGCTCGCGGCTCCGATCCCACGGCCCGCCCCCGTGACCACGGCAACCCGACCGTCCAACCGAAAGAGATCGAGAATCACGTGCTACTCCTCCTCATCCGCTCCCCACAGGGTAAGGCCTCCTCGACACCGTCGGCTTCATCCCAACACTAAAAGTCGACTTCGCTCGCCGTCGCATTCGGAGACGGTCGCTAGCATTTTCAAATGGACCCGCTCCTCGTAGTCGTCGTGACCGCGGGCGCAGCCAGCGTCTTCGCGCTCCTCGCGTCACTCATGACCCGTGACTACTCGTGGGTCGATCGGAGTTGGTCGGTGGTGCCGGTCGTCTACGCCGTCGAAATAGCCAGTTCCGCGCACTTGACCGACCCACGCCTTGACGTCATGGCAACCGTGATCGCGATATGGGGCGCACGACTCACGTTCAATTTCGCGCGTAAGGGCGGTTACTCCGGCGTCGAGGACTACCGATGGGCGGTCCTGCG
>JAJZSX010000163.1:0-518 GCA_021849435.1 Actinomycetes bacterium
TCACCAGTCGTGTACTCGGCGTGCCCGAGCAGGGCCGCAAAGTGCGGCGGCTGGGTCGGATCCGAGTTGGGAACGATTCGCGCGATCGCGCCGCCCTGGAGACCCTGGTGGTTCGTGCGCGAGTAGCTCAGTGGAGTGAGCGACGGCGTCGCGAAGTGCGTGGTCATCATCGCCTTGACGATTCCCGCGCGCGTCACGTTCTTGCCCAGGGAGTGCAGCGCTTCGACGAAGGCCACGCCTTCGCTGGCGCCGTAGACCATGTTCCCGTCGAGCTCACCCTTGAACGGACCCGAGTAAAACTTCGGGAACCACGCTCGTGAATTCTTGTCCTTCGTGATGATCTTGCGCAGCCACGTGTTCCAGGGGTTCGTCCGGTTGTTCGCGGCCGGGTACGGGTCCAACGTGATCGCGCCTGCCAGCAGCGGGTTGTTCACCGACGAAGGGTCTGAGCCCACCGAGGAGACAACCCACTGGGGCGAGTAGCTCATCTTGTTCGCGGCGGCCATGATGTAGCTCGT
>JAJZSX010000163.1:528-5915 GCA_021849435.1 Actinomycetes bacterium
CCTGGGTGATGTCCGAGAAGTTGCCAGTCACGCCATCAAGCGGCGAGTACGTCAACCGGTCCTTGCTGGCGATCGAAAGTCCGCCGGCGAGCAGCCCGGCGAGGCCGTTTGCCCCGAAGTCGTCACCCTGACCGATGACGCCCACCACGGCGCCCTTCTTGTGACCGAGGATCCAGCGAGCGAGGATCTTTCCCTCGGCCTGGTAGCTGGTCTGATAGCCGAAGAGCAACGGGTAGCGCGCCTGGTTCCAATCAGAGGACCCCGAGGACACGAAGAGGTCCGGCACCTTGTTCTGGTTCAGGTAGCCGATGACCGAGTCCTGAGCGGCCGTACCCAACGAGCCCACTTCAGCGAAGACGTGGTCCTGGGTGACCAGGGTCTGAGTCTGGGTCAGGGTCGGCGTATTACCCACCCCGGCGGTGCAGCCCAGGGCGTTGATGTTGTAGCAGTCATCCTTGCGTAGGTAGATGATCCGGCGTCCGTTGACACCACCGTGGGCATTCACATAGTCAAAGACGGCCGCGGTAGCAGCGGAGACCTCGGCGTAGCCCGCAGCGATGCCGCTGAGAGGAACCGTCGCGCCGATGGTGACAGTGCGAGCGGTCACACCCGGCGTGGACGCCGCCCCCGCGCTCACGGCCAGCCCGGCACTCAGCATCCCGAGCGTCAGCGCCGAGGCTGACGCCAGGGTCGCCGCCCGGCGGATTCGAACTCGTGACATATGTTCCTCCCCTTCCACCCTCGCGGGCGAACAAATTATTGTTACTTCTCAGTAACGGATTATCACAGTTTGAGCGTCATTATTGCTCAGCGCCTCACAAGACGACGGAGATAGGACCCAAGTCCCACCAATCCGCGTGGCGCCAGCATCATCGTGAGGATAAGCAGCACCCCGAACACGATGCCCTTCAGGTTCGCGCCAAAGGTCGAGGTCGGATTAACTCCGGTCACTTTGTTAACGACGGAAACGATGTTGTCCGAGTACGAGTAGATCAGCCCACCGATCACGGCACCGCTCAACGTGCCGATGCCTCCCAGAACCATGAGGGTCAGAAGGAGGATCGACAACGTAAGTCCGTAGGTCTGGGGGGTCACACTGCCCGAGAGCAGTGTCATCATCGATCCGCCGAGTCCCGCGTAGGCCGCGGAGATCACGAAGGCCAGCGTGCGGGTGCGTTGGAGGTTGACGCCCACCAGCTCGGCCGCCACCTCATTGTCGCGCACCAGTCGCAGCGCGCGGCCCGTGCGCGAGCGAAACAGGTTGGCCATAAAGAAGAACGCCACGGCCGCCACCACGATGGCCACGTCGGCCGGCCACTGCGCGTTCGCCTTGACCAACGCATCCGAACCCGAAAAGAGGTTCGCGAACCACGTTGGCGAGTTCAAGAAGTTGATGAAGAGCCCGCCCGATCCCCCCGTGAGCGAGCGCGAGTCAATGGCCAGTGGCGCCACCGCGAAAGAGAACGCGAGGGTCATGCCGGCCAGGTAGGGACCGCGCAGGCGCGTCGCCGGCAGCGCGAGCACGAGCCCGCTCACCCCTCCCAATACGGTCGAGAGGAGCAATGACCAGATAATCGGACTCGTCGTGTGGTGGTTCGCCCAGATGGCTGTCGCGTAGGCCCCGATCGCCATGAATCCCGCATTGCCCAACGAGACCTGGCCGCTCCAGCCAATCAGCCAGCTCAGCCCGAGGATCACGATCGACATCGCCGCTCCCCCGGCCAGCTTCGAATCATCGAGCGGGGTCAGTACGAAGGTGACGGCGAGCGCCATCGCGCACAGGACCGCGGTCGTGAGCAACCGTGCACCGGTGGGATAGCGCTGAGAGAGCGAGCGGATCATCCTCATCAAACCCTGCGCGACACGTGCTTGGTGAAGAGGCCCTGGGGTCGCAGTGAAAGCCCGATCACTAGGACGATGACTCCGGAGAGCGGGGCGATGCTAGTAGACCAGAAATCGAGAATGAACTGCTCCGTCAGGCCGATCGCCAGACCGGCCACGATTGCGCCGAGGGGTGACTCGAGTCCGCCTACGGCCGCGGCAATGAAGGCCGAGACGAAGATCCCATCCATGTTGGTCGGCGCCAGCACCTGACCGGTAGAGACGACGACCGCGGCCAGCGTACCCACACCGGTCGAGAGGATCCAGCCCAAGGTGAGAAGGCGCCCCACGCGCACGCCGAGCAGCCGTGACACCTCGGGCGCCAAGGCTGCCGCGCGCATCTGCAGCCCCAGGTTCGTACGACGAAAGAGCAGGGCGATGGCGATCACCACGGCCGCGACCACGGCGACCTCGTAGAAGATAAACGGTGAGACCAAGATGGTGTGGCCCGCGGACTGGTAGTAGATCTGTGAGAACGGCGAGGGCAGCATCGTGATGTTGGTCGTCCAGATCGAGGCGATCACGGCCTCGATCACGCCGAGGAATCCGATCATGACCACGATGGGATTGATCTCGGGCTTGCCGTAGAGGGGACGGATCAAGACCCTTTCGGTGACGCCGCCCAGGACCATACCCGTGACGACGGACAGCACGAGGCAGAGCCAGTAGTTCAAGCCGTGAAATACCAGGTTCATTCCCACGAAGGTCGCGAACATTCCCATCGCGCCCTGGGCGAAGTTCAAGACGTGGGTGGACTGCCAGATGATCACCAGGCTCAGCGCGATCAAGGCCACGACCGCCCCGGTGGCCAAGCCGCCGAAGATGTCGGTCATCACACGTGAAGCGAGGAACGTTCCCATCAGTTCACCAGTCCCAGGTAGTAGCGACGCAAGCTCTCGTCGGCGGCGATTTCGGCGGCAGTGCCAAAGGCCGCGACTCTGCCAAGGTGCAGCACGACAGCGTCATGGGCGATGCGAAGTGCACTCTTGGCATTCTGTTCGACCAGGATCACCGTGAGGTCCTCGGAAGTACACAGTTCGCTCACCGTGCGCATCATGTCCGCGGTCACCTGAGGGGCCAAGCCGAGAGAGGGTTCGTCGAGCAACAAGACGCTGGGGCGTGCGATCATCGCACGGGCCATGGCGAGCATCTGTCGCTCGCCGCCCGACAGTGTGGCGGCGTAGTTGCGCCGGCGCGACTCGAGCGCGGGAAACTGGGTGAACTGGCGCGCAATACCCTCACCAAGGTCCACCTTGCTTGCCAGAGCCCCCAAGCGCAGGTTCTCCTCGACGGTCAGCTCTTCAATCACCCCGCGGCCCTCCGGCACGTGTGCCACCCCGCGTCGCGCGATGTCCTCAGTGGCGGTTCCGACCAACTCAAACTCGCCCAAGCGAATCGAGCCCTGCCGGGGCTTGACGAGACCCGAGATTGTGCGCAGCAGCGTTGTCTTGCCCGCACCATTGGCCCCGATGACGGTCGTGATTTTGCCAGTGGGCGCTTCGAATGTGACGTCTCGCAGAGCAGCCACCGCGCCGTAACTGACGTTCAGGTTCTCGACGCGGATCACTCATCCACCCCGAGATAGGCGGCCAACACCGTCTCGTCGTGGCCTATCTCCTCGGGCGAGCCCGCGGCGATCACCTGACCGAAGTTAAGTACCACCAAGCGATGCACGAGGGGCATGACGAAATCCATGTTGTGCTCGACCAGCAGCACGCTCGTCGTAGAGCCGAGTTCAACGATCACGCGGGCGAACTCCTCGAGTTCGATCTCGTCAAGCCCCGAAGCGGGCTCGTCGAGCAGCAACAGGCTCGGCTGGACCATCAGGGCGCGCGCGACCGCGACTTTCTTCGCGATGCCGTAGGGGATCTCCCCCGGTAGCGACGCCGCGTAGCCGGCGACGCCCAGACGCTCCAGGTTCGAGAGAGCCTCTTCGCGCAACGCGCGCTCCCCCCGAGAGGAGCGCGGCAGACCCATCGCTCCCCAGAGCACTCCACCGCCCGGGCGGCTCTGGGCGCCGGCCATCACATTCTCGAGCACACTCAGCCGCTCGAAGAGGCCCACTCCTTGGAGCGTACGTGCGATACCCGCACGGGCCAGCTGATGGGGGCGAAGATCACTGCTACCCAAGTGCGGAAAGCGCACGGAGCCACTCTGGGGACGCAGGAACCCGCAGACCACGTTGAACGCGGTGGTCTTGCCGGCCCCGTTGGGCCCGATGAGTCCCACGATCTCGTTGGCAGCCACGTTAAAGGAGACGTCGCTGAGCGCGTAGAGCCCACCGAAGTGGACCGAAACGTTCTCCACACTCAAGGTGAGTGCCCCCGTCGGCAACGTCATAAGTGTCCAACATATCTCCCGGGCCCATCCACCCGGGGATCTCTAGGTCTCCAGGAGATGAACGTCGCTCGCCTCGTCGTGTCCGCGCTGGCCGACAGACCGGGTCGCGCCGACGCGAACGCCCACGTTGATGTGGCGTCCGCCTCCGCGAATGCTCACGCAATGGAAGAAGTATGTCTCACCGTCGTCGGCGGCCAGCAGCCCCCAGCCCGCGTGCTCGTCGAAGTCGGCGATAACGCCCTCGATCACGAGCGCGACGAGAGTTGATCGACTAACGAGATCATCTCGAGCGCGGTAAGCGCTGCCTCGCGGCCCTTGTTGGTGTGGTCCGGCAGCGAGCGCACGAGTGCCTGGTCGAGGTTCTCAGTGGTGAGCACGCCAAACACCACAGGCACGCCCGTGGCGAGCTGGACGTCCTGGATACCGCGCGCGCACTCCCCCGCGACCAGGTCGTAGTGCCCGGTGTCGCCGCGGATCACGGCGCCCAGCGTGATGACCGCATCGACGCGACGCGTCGCGCCGATCATCGCCTGGGCGAGGAGCGGGATTTCGAACGCGCCCGGCGCCCAGGCGAGAACCACATCGCGGCGCTCCACGCCGGCCTCGGCGAGGGCTCCGAGCGCTCCCTCGAGAAGGCGAAGGGTGATCGCGCCGTTGAAGCGTCCCGCGGCGACGCCGATGCGCCGGCCGCGACCGTCCTGGCTGGCCGTGAGTGAGGTACCGACCCGCTGGGCGACCTCGGCGATGGCCTCCGGGTCGATCTCGGTGCTAGCGGTCTTCTTCATCCAAGCCCTCCAGCAAGTGACCGAGCCGTTCACGCTTCGTGCGCAGATAGTCGATGTTGAACTCCGTCGGCTTGCTCTCGATCGGAACGCGCTCGACGATGTTGAGGCCGAATCCCTCCAACCCCCCGTACTTGGAGGGGTTGTTGGTCATCAGGCGCATGTTGGTCACCCCGAGGTCCACCAGGATCTGAGAACCGATGCCGTATTCGCGCGAGTCCACCGGCAGCCCAAGTTCGAGGTTCGCGTCAACGGTGTCCTTGCCCTCCTCTTGGAGGGCGTACGCACGAATCTTGTGGCCCAGGCCAATGCCGCGCCCCTCGTGGCCGCGCAGGTACACGACGATGCCCGCGCCCTCTGCGGCGATCTTGGCGAGAGCCGTGT
>JAJZSX010000164.1 GCA_021849435.1 Actinomycetes bacterium
TTGGCTTCACTAATGGGCGTGAAACCTGCCAGTTCGACCAGGATCTCGCCGTAGTTGCCCGCCGAGTGGATGAGAAGGCCCCGCAGCAGCGTCCCTTCGCAGAGGCGCTCACCCAACGCAACCGCCGCACTCGACTGACCGGTCGCCACGTCGTGGCGATAGAGGGCGACGTCGTGTGCGTTCACCACGTGACACGGGCCCCGCTGGGAGAACGTCAAGGGCATCCGGTGCAGCAGAACCCAGGCCGTCATCATCTTGGTCAGGCTGGCGATCGCCACGCGCGGCTGGTAGGGCGACACCGCAGCGACCGCCACGTCGGGGGCGAGGACCGCCGCACTCTCGCCCACGGGCCAGGTCAGGGTGCGCGCCACCGTGGTCGTCGTGGTCGGCAGCGTGGTCGTCGTGGTGGAAAGGGTCGTCGTCGAGCCGGGCAGAGTGCTGACCGAGGAAGTCGTCGTCGTCGAGTGCGACGACGCCGCGACCGCCGACACCGAATAGGTCATCGCGACAAGGCCACCAGCGACGATGAGTGCCATGGGACGAAGGAACGGGGTGCGCGAGTTCATTACCGCCGCACAGTAATCGCCCGCGGCACCCGCCGGACTTCACGAGCGACCTGGACGCCGCGATCCGTGCGCGTGACGTCATCATTGTCCTCTCGCGTCGATAGGGTGAATCAATGGCCCCACCAGCCCTTCGCCGACTCCTGACCCTGTGCGCCGCCGTGATCGCGGTCGCCCCACTGGTGGCCACGACACCGGCGTCGGCCCAGGGGACGCGTCCGGCGGCCGTCAATCCCCGCTCGGTGGTCTTCTCGATTGCCCTCGAAGACCAGCTCCTCGCCAATCTGAACTTCCTGCCCGTGGCCTTCGTACCCGCTTCGACGCCGAAGCCCAAGCCACCCACCACCACCACCACCACGACCTCACCGACCACGACCTCACCGACCACGACCTCACCGTCGACCACCACGACGCTGAGCGCCCCGGCCCGGCGACCGCAATCGGTGCGCGTGACCCCGGTGACGCTTCAGCGCGGCCACTACGTGTGGCGTTTCAACGATCTTCCGCCGTCTCTCAAGGCCAGTTGGCACGTGGGTACCCTCAACGTGGTCCTTCGTGGCGCCTTGATGAGATTCCAGGCCCAGCACCACCTCCCCGTCACGGGCGACATGTACCCCCCGACGTGGTTCGCACTGGTAACCGCCGCGCTGCGCCACCAAAAGAGCGACGAGACCTACAACTTCGTCGTCGTTCGCCGCGCCCTCCCCCAGCGCGTCTGGCTATATCGAAACGGCAAGATCTCCTTCACGACTCTGGCCAACACCGGCATCGCCGCCGCGCCCACCGCCCCGGGAACCTTCACCGTGTACCTGCGCTACGTGACGACCACGATGTCGGGCACCCTGCCCGACGGCAAGCCCTATCACGACACCGGCATCCCGTGGACGTCATACTTCAACGGCGGCGACGCTCTGCACGGCTTCATCCGCTCCTCCTACGGCTGGCCCCAAAGCCTGGGCTGCGTGGAGATGCCCTTCGCAACCGCGAAGATCCTCTGGCCCTACACCCCGCTCGGCACCCTCGTCACCGTCGAGTAGCTAGCTAAGAGCCGGCCAACGACCCGGCCGCCCGGGCTCAAGGAGCATGTCGGTGTACTCGCGCGCCAGGTGCTCCTGGCGCCAGACCAGCATCTCTTGAGCTGCACGAAGGATGCGGTCAGCGTCGGTGCACTCGCTACGCCAAGTGGGATCAAGCCCCAGGTCGAAGCACTTGAAAGTCCCGTCGCCGAACTGCACGTAGGCGATGTCTTCGCCGACGCCCACCGCCAGGTTCTGTCTAGACAGCGTGCGGTCACGCGGCCAGCGGGTCTCGGCTTCGGCGATGAAATACGAGCGGTAGTCCCACTCGTAGTGCGCGCTCGTGCGCCAGTCGCTGACTTCGCCGTCGAGCAGAGGCGTAAGGACCCGTCCGTCGAACTGCGCGGGAATCTCGAGGCCCAGCGCGTCGGCGAGGGTTGGCGCGAGGTCCACGTTCTCGGTGAAGCGCTCGATGACCTCTCCGCGGCGGGTCCGACGAGGATCTCGCCAGATGCCGAGGATGTGATAGCTCTGGGGAAAGAAGCCGAGCTTCTGGATGAGTCCGTGGTCGCCGAGCTGATCACCGTGATCCGAGGTCACGACGACGAGGGTGTCCTGCCACTCGCCACGATCCTTGATCGCGGACATCACGCGCCCCAGGTTGGCGTCGACCTCGCTGATCATCCCGTAATACTGGGCGCGCAGGCGGCGAATCACCTCCTCCTCGCGCGGCGCCGCGCTCGCCGACACCCCCAGGGCCATCTCGTGTAGCGGGTGGCGCCCACCCGCCTCGACAGGTGAGATCGGCATCGCGACGTCGGCCGGATCGTAGAGGGTCGCGTACTCGCCCGCGGCGGCGTAGGGCGGATGGGGCCGCAGGTAGCTGAGGTGAGCGAACCAGCCGAAGTCCTGCGTGGCCAGCCATTCGAGGAACTTAGTCGTGAGAAAGCTCGTCAGCGAGTGCTCGGCGGGACGCTCGGGCTCGCCCATCAGTGAGAGCCGCCAGCCGTAGGGGACGTCGTAACCGAGGTCGCGCAGGTATTCGACCCACGTGGCCTGACTCTCGGGCAGGTAGTGGCCCAGGGCAAAACCTGGCAACACCCCCTCGTAGCTGTCCAACCGCGGATCATCGGGCCCCTCGGCCATCGCAGGATCGATTCCCTGGTCCGTGTAGCCAAAGAGCGTGGGAACGTAACCGGCGCGACGCGCCATCATCGCCACGTTGTCAAATCGTGCCGAGAGTGGTGAGCCGTTGGCCACTACCCGGTTGTTCATCTGATAGGTGCCGGTGTAAAGGGCGGCTCGTCCGGGCGAACACGGTGCCGCCTGGGAGTAGTGACGAGCCAGGCGCACGCCCTCGCTCGCCAGGGAGTCGAGGGTGGGGGTGGCTACCAAGAAGTTCCCCGCGGCGCCGTAGGCGTCCGCGCGGAACTGGTCGAGGGTGATGAAGAGAACGTTCACGCGGCTACGACCTTGCTCGATCGAGGTTGCACGCGATGCTACCCGTCGAGCTGCCACCGATGGATGTGAAATGTAATCAACATCGTGACCGCGACCCGGCGAGAGCTCTGATTCCGCGCCCATGGGAGACGCGGCTACTTCGTTTCCAGATAGGCCTTTCCGATGGCCTTCAGGCGCGCATGCACGCCATTCAGGGGCGCTACCGCGGGCAAGTAGTCCTTACGCAGCTTGGCAACCACCGTGTAGTTGGTATCGACCACATTGGCGATCGGCGCCTCGACCGCCTGGGACACGAATTGGTAGGAATCCATCATCGAGAGGCCAGTGAGTTCGGCAACCCAGTGCACCATCTGAGCCTGGCTAATTCGGAACGCATCCTCGAGAGGCTTGGTCGATCCTGTCGTGAAGATTGCGGTGTCGCTCTCCAAGCGCGGCCACAGTACTGGCGGGACGTTCTTGATGACGTCAATGACGATGACGGTGTCCATCGCAGTCTCCACTGCAACGCCGCACGTCTCGCCCTCACCCTGGCGCGCGTGGCCATCACCGAAGCTGAAGAGAGCGCCCTCAACGTTGACGCCGAGATAGCAGGTCACGCCCGCGCGCATTTCGGGGGTGTCCATATTGCCGCCCCAGTCTCCCGGCGTCAGTGCAGATCGCGCCTCATTCAGAGCGGGTGCCACCCCGACGGTGCCATGCATGGGATCGAGAGGCAGTTCGTAGGTCGCGTCCGACTCTCTCGCTTCGTAGCGCACGGTGCGCTTCTCCCTATCGATGCGATATACCCAGGTCATTTCCGGCAACGGTGCGTGCAGCATTTGGGTGAAGCCGTTCGCCGTCAGTGCCCCAAACAGCGGCACCGTCGTCGAGAAACCCAGCGTGTGACGTGGTTCGATGCTTGCGAAGTGCACCGCCAACACGTCACCCGGCTGCGCACCTTCGACGAAAAATGGCCCCGTCTGAGGGTTGAGGAATCGGTGATCGCATACTTCGCTTACGAGGTCATCAACTGAGCGGATCGCCCCGGCGAAGCAGTCCAGACTTGAGGTGTCCAACACCTGACCGGGTGAAATCGTTGCACGAGGCTCGGCACCGCCGAAAGTGTAGACCAGGCGGCTCGGATCACCTTCGTGGTCCATCTCGTAGTTCAGAACAGAGGTGTGATCGAAACTCATGAGCTCTCCATCCCTCGTTGAATCACACTATCGCCGCTGCCTCCCGCACCGGCAAGAGCAACGTCCCTGCCTTTATTCGTGGACGAAGGCAACCGCGTCAACAGAGTCTGGCGACTTGGATCGAAGGACTAGCAGCGACACGAGGCCAACGATCGCCCACGCCCCCATAGCCCACGCACCATAGGACAAGGGCGCCGGAAGTGCCGACACGAACTTGAGCCCGGGCACTCCCGTGATGCCGGCCGCGTTCATAAAGCCCGGCACCAGGAAGACAAAGCCGAGGATCGGCACCACGATGTGCAACCCCGCGTGACGCTCTTCACGGCGGTGCTTGGCAAAGTATCCGATGCAGGCCAAGTTGGTGATCGCGTACACGACGACCACGACAACGACGAGGCCAGTCGCCACAATGCCGAACGCCGTGGTCGGCCCGTACTTCGCTCCCAGGGCCAGCGCGATCACCAGACCCAAGATCAACTGGATGATCAGAGCGTTCTGCGGTGAACGGTGCTTCTCATTGAGCTTGGCCAGCGACTTCGGGAAGGCGCCGGCGCGGCCGAAGGCGAAGGCCGTGCGAGTGAACACGTTGGTGCCCGCAATGGCGTTCGCCAGGGTCGAGTTGATGATGGCGAAGAGCACGAGCGCCCAGAACACGATCGACACCGAGTTTGCAAGTCCGTCCCACGGCACGCCGTTGGCTGAGGCCGCGAATCCCGTGAACTTGCTCGGACCGAAGGCGACATCGGCTGCGTAGGTGGAGAACGCGTAGAGGATGCCGATGCAGACGGTCGCGATCATGATGGCGCGAGGGACATTGCGCCGCGGATTCTCGGTCTCTTCGGCCATGGGAGCGGCCGCTTCAAACCCCGAGAAGGCCAGGAGGGTGAACACCGAACCCGCGATCACACCACTCCAGCCGTGAAAGCCAGCCGCAGTTGCGTACTTGGGAGTGAACACCGCGAGCGTGTTGTGTCCGCCGGCCTTGACGATCAGAACAACCGACAGAAGGGCGAACACCGCGATCTCCACGAAACCCAGGATGGTCGCGGTCTTGGCAGAGGTGCGGATGCCGAGCCACACGGTATAGCAGACGAGAATGGTGCCGAGTGCCGTGAACACCCACCAACTCCCCAAGGGGAACGAGTGAACCTTCGAGTTCCACTCGCCGGCCACCGTGTAGCCGAGCTGGAGCATGACCAACGGGACGATCAGAACCTCCACCGCCGCGTAGCCCCAGCCGACGAGAAAGCCCACCCACGGACGCAGCCCGATCGCGCTGTAGGTGGCCACCGAACCCGACGAAGGGATGTGCTTGGCCAACTGGCCGATGCTCGAAGCGGTGAAGAAGATCCCCACGAAGGCGAAGATTACGGCGAGAGGGAGTGCGCCACCCGCGAGAGGTGCGCCGAAGGGAATCGATGCGGCGATCGCCGCTCCTGGCGCCATGGAGCAGATCGACTGGAAGACCACCTCGCGCAGGCCGATCGCATTGCGTTGAAGTTGCATTTCAGTGGTCATTGTCTCCCCCGAGCTCGTTGTTGGAAGAGATTAACGCGACTACTACGTCGTCCGATGGATTGATCGACACGTTTCGTAGTGGACAACGACGTCTCGTGAATGATCACGGAGGTTGTGATTGTCGCCAGTCGCTGACGCCCATGCGTGTCGCGTTGTGTTTAGCTCCCCTAGTGCTGC
>JAJZSX010000165.1 GCA_021849435.1 Actinomycetes bacterium
TCGCGTTGACCAAGAGCCGACGGAGGTCGACAACGGTCTGGACGTCGATGTCCTTGTGCCGGGGACGGGTGAAGACCTGCTCCTCGTCGCCAACGACCACACGGAACCGGCCCTCGTTGGTCTCGTCGACGCTCCCGACGGCGCTGAGCAGCGAGAGCACGGCTTTCCACTCGATGTTGTGGCCCGACGGGTGTTGAAGGATCGAGCGCAGCGTCTCGCGGTGGTGATTACTCAAGTGCATCGCATTGGGTGTATCGCTCACGTGAGGCCTCCCTACCACGCACCCTACCCACCGACGCGGTGACGACCTCGCGCCGCCGTGGTCAGGTCACCGTCGATGGCACCGTCGCCGATGGCGTTGGCGCGCAGATCTCGAGACTGCGATGATGCGAGCGTGCCGATTGTCACCGTCTTTCGAAGTCGCCTGCGTCCCGGCGTCGAGGACGAGTACCGACGCCTCGCCGACGCGATGAGCACACTTGCCCACGCGATGGACGGGTTCCTCGAAGAGAAGCTCTTCGTGGCCCCCGACGGCGAGCGAGTGACGATCGTCTGGTTCAGCGACTGGGCGAGCCACCGGGCCTGGGCGAGTCACCCCGAACACCGGCGGGCCCAGCGACGTGGCCGTGACGAGCTCTACGCGTCCTACGACCTCGCCATCGCCGAGGTGAGCGACCACCGGCACTTCGAAGCACCACCGGCTTAACCCTGATCGCGGTGGCCCGACGTCACCGCCTGGGCCACGAGCAGCGTCGCGGACCGTCAATCGGGTGGGCACCTGGGCGACCGTTCCCTTATTTCTTTTGATGATGGGCGCCGCCGTGCCCCCCGGCCTGTGCTATCACTGACAGTTGAGTCATATCTCATTTATCGGGGAGGAAGCGATGCAGTTCACATTGAAATCGAAGGGGCGGGCCAGAGGGTTGTTAGCCATGGCCACGGTGAGCACGATGGTTGTCGCGTCGGGAGCGTTCGTCTCGGCCACGGCCAACGCATCGTCGGGCGGCACGGTAACGATCGGTGAGTCCACGACGCTGAGCGGCTCGATTGCCGAGCTGGGTCAGACGGGCCTCGAGGGGGTCCAGTTCGCGGCCGCCACCATCAACGCCCACGGTGGGCTACTCGGTAAGAAGATCAAGGTGGTCAGCGCCGACGACGCCGCGACGCCGGCGACCGGCGCGTCCAACGCGCGCAACTTCATCTTGAACGACCACGCCGTGGCCATCTTCGGACCGGTGGTGAGCTCAGTGGCCGCGGCGGAGGAGCCGATCGCGACCCAGTACAAAGTGCCGATCTTCTTCCACACGTCCAACGACGTCGCCCTGCTCACGTCGGACTTCACGAAGTACGCCTTCCAGGTCGTTCCGAACACCGTGATGGAGCCGCGCGCCGCCGCGGCGTACCTCGCGCACGCGGTGGGCAAGAAGAAGATCACCATCGGTACCTTCGCGCCGAACTACAGCTTTGGCACGAGCACGGTGGCTGGCTTCATCCAAGCGCTGAAGGACCTGCACGTGAACTACACGTTGGTCAACCAGCAGTTCCCACCACTCGAGGCGACCAACATCGCGCCGTACCTCTCGGCGCTCGTCGCGGCGCACCCGCAGTACGTGTTCAACGCGCAGTTCGGCGGTGACCTCGTGACGTTCTCCAAGCAGGCGGCGCAGTACGGCTTCTTCAAGCACACCAAGGTGATCGCCATGTACTCGGCGTCACCGCTCGAGGCGTTGGGCGCCCAGGCACCGGCCGGGGCGATCGGATTTGACCGTGCACCGTTCTGGGCGGCCGGCATGGCCGGCATGAACGGCGCCGGCATGGCGTCCTTCATCACCGCGTTCAAGGCGAAGTACCACGCCTACCCGTCGGCGTGGGCGATCATGGCCTACACCGCGGTCCAGACCTGGGCCTACGGTGTGAACAAGGCGCACACCTTCGCGGGTGCCAAGGTGTCGGCGGTCCTCTCGGGGGCAACCGTGCCGACGATCCGCGGCCCGCTCTACCTGCGCGCCTGTGACCACCAGGCCAACGTGCCTGAGTACGTGGGCACCGTCTCGTCGTCGATGAACGCCAAGTACCACCTGCACCTGTGGGACTCGAGCATCTTCGTCGCCCCGGCGAGCCAGATCATGCTCACCTGCAAGCAGAGCTTGGCGCTTCGCGGCTAACCACACGTCCGTGTCGGTTCACCTGAACCCGCGGACCTAGTCGCTCGCGACTCCCACCCCTACCGGTTCCCCCGTGGGGGTGGGAGTCGTCGAGGTCCCTCGACGAACCAGATCCGATCCCAGGGAGAGTAACGGTGGCGCAGTTTCTGACAGAGGCCATGGGCACCTTGAGCGACGCCGGGTCGCTCTTCGTGGTCGCGGCCGGGCTCACGCTCGTGTTCGGCGCCATGCGGGTGATCAACCTCGCCCACGGCAGCTTCTACATGTACGGGGCCTTCCTCATGACCACCTTCGTGGGCACCTCGAGCGGCCTGCGTTTCTGGTGGTCGATCCTGCTCGCGGCCCTCGTGGTCGGCGCGCTCGGCTTTGTCGTCCAGCTCGGCGTGGTGCGCTTCGTCGTGGGCAAGGAGCCGCTCACCCAGTTGGTGGCGACCTTCGCCGTCTTCTATATCCTCGCCGACATCGGTCTGCACATCTGGGGCGACGGGGCGCGCACGGTGATGGCGCCGCTCGCGGTCTCGAGCAGCTTCACCCTGGCCGGCGCCTACCTGCCGGTCTATGACCTAGTGATCATCGGGTGCGCCATCCTCGTCGGGCTCGCGCTCTGGCTCGTGTTGGGACACACCTCACTCGGCTGGATGATCCGCGCGGCGGTCGACGACCCCGAGATCCTCCAGTCGGGCGGGGTGAACCTGCGACGACTGCACCTCGGGGTGTTCACCGCCGGCGCGCTGCTCGCCGCGCTCGCTGGCGCCATCGTCACTCCGCAGATCTCGGTCGCCCCGGGCATGGACCAGTCGATCATCGTCACCTCGCTGCTCGTGGTCGTGATCGGCGGTCTCGGCTCGGTCGTCGGCACGGCGTTGGCGGCGCTCATCATCGGCATCGCCGACACGGTCGGCACGCTCGTGGCGCCGAACTGGGCGGCGACGTTCATGTACTTCGCCGTCATCCTCGTCCTCGTCGTGCGCCCGTGGGGTCTCTTCGGGACACCGGAGCGCTGACGTGGCCCTGTCGATGAACGACCAGCCGCGCGCCGCAATGGCGACCACGGACCACGCGGCGCCACGCGCAACGCCCGCGCGACGGGCGCTGCGCCCAATGGCGGTGGTGGCTTGCCTGATCGCGTTGGTGGTGCTCGGTATGTCGCTGTCACCGTCCAACGCGCTCGAACTGCAGTACGCGACCTCGCTGGCGCTCTTCGCCGTGGCGACCAACCTCATGCTCGGCTTCGGGGGCCTCGTCTCCTTCGGCCAGGGCGTCTTCTACGGCGTCGGCGCCTACACCGTCGCCCTCGGGTGGATGCACCACAGCCTGTCCTTCGGTGAAGCCATGGTGGTCGCCCCCTTCCTCGGCGCCGCCGTGGCCGTCGTGCTCGGTGCCCTGGCACTTCGCACGCGACGCTTGTACTTCGCGTTGCTCACCCTCACGCTCTCCCAGCTCGCGTACGTGATCGCAGAGAACCAGGCGAACTTCACCGGGGGCACCAACGGCGTGTTCGGGTCGATGGTGCCGACGTGGCTGCTCGACCCGCGCAACAGCTTCCTCTTCACCCTCGCGTTGGTCACGGTGTCCATCGCGATCCTGTGGAAGGTCACTCGATCGCCCTTCGGGCTCGTGCTGCGTGCGATCCGCGACAATCGCAGCCGCGTCGAGGCGCTCGGGGTGAACGTCTTTGCCCACGAGCTCGCGGCCTTTGTCATCTCGGGCTTCTTCTGCTCGGTCGCCGGCACGCTCTTCGTCGTCTACAGCCAGTCGTCCTACCCCGAGCTGTTGAACTGGACGAGCTCGGGCGTGCCGATCTTCATGGCGGTGATCGGGGGCATGTACAGCTTCCTCGGACCGGTCCTCGGCGCCTTCGTCTACGAGTTCGCGAACCACTTCCTGATCCAGTACACCCAGGACTGGCAGTTGGTTCTTGGCGTGGTGTTGCTCATCATCGTGCTCCTGCGTCCCGACGGGCTCGCCGGCGCCGGTTCGGCGGTCGTGGCGCGCGTGCGCCACGCTCGGACCGTGCGCGCGACCCACGACGGAGGGCCGGGCGTCGTCACGAAGGGGGAGGGCGACGCGTCATGAGCCAACCACTGCTCGTCGTGGAGGGTCTCGTTCGCGACTTCGGTTCCTTCCGCGCGGTCGATCACGTCGACTTCGAGGTCCAGCCCGGCACCATCCACGCGGTCATCGGACCCAACGGCGCCGGCAAGAGCACGCTGTTCAAGCTCATCACCGGATCGCTCAAACCCACCTCGGGCCACGTGACCCTGAGCGGCGAGTCGATCGAGGGCAAGCGCGCCCACGCCGTCGCGCGTCGCGGACTCGTCCAAGTCTTCCAGTTGTCGAGCGTCTACTCCCGCCTGACGGTGGCGGAGTCGGTCGCGGCGAGCATCGTCTCGCGGCGTCGGCGCACCCTGGACGTCGTCACCAACTTTCAGCGCACCGCGTTGCGTGAGGCCACGGCCATCCTCGACCAGGTCGGTCTCGCCGAGCGAGCGAGCACGATCGCGGGAACCCTGTCACACGGCGAGCAGCGCGCACTCGAGATCGCGATGGCGCTCGCCATCGAGCCGACGGTGCTCATGCTCGATGAGCCGACGGCGGGCATGTCGCCGGCCGAGACCCGCGCCACAGCCGATCTCATCGTCTCCGAGGTGCGCGGCCGGGGCATCACGGTCGTGCTCTCCGAGCACGACATGGACGTCGTCTTCGGCGTCTCGGATCACGTGACCGTGCTCCACCAGGGCCAGGTGATCGCCGACGGGACACCCGAGGCGGTGCGCTCGCACGACCAGGTGATGGCCATCTACCTCGGCCACGGTGCCGCGAAGGACGGGGGTGCGTCGTGAGGCTCGAGGTCCGTGACGTCCACACCTACTACGGCGCGAGCCACGTCCTCCAGGGCGCGTCGCTTGTCGTCGAGCCGAGCGAGGTGGTCGCCCTGCTCGGGCGCAACGGCGCCGGCAAGACCACGATGATGCGCAGCATCATCGGGCTCACCCGACCGGAGTCGGGTTCGATACGACTGGACGGCGAGGAGCTGCTGGGGGCGCCCTCGTACCGGCCGGCGCGACTCGGGCTCGCCTTCTTGCCGAGCGGCCGGCGGGTCTTCTCGAGCCTGAGCGTGGAGGAGAACCTCGAGGTCGCCCGACGCTCCTGCCCTCGCCGGAGCGGTCCGTGGAACACCGAGCGGGTCTACGGCCTCTTCCCGAAGCTCGCCCAGTTGCGCCGGCGCACCGCGGGCCACCTGTCCGGTGGCGAGCAGCAGATGCTCAAGATCGGTCGGGCCCTTATGACCAATCCGGAGATGATCCTGCTCGACGAGCCCACCGAGGGGCTCTCGCCGGCGGTCGTCGGCGAGCTCGGCGAATGGCTCGCGATGCTCGCGCGCGAGAACCTCAGCATCCTGCTCGCCGAGCAGAGCGCGACGTTCGCGCGCGAACACGCGTCGCGGGGCTACCTCTTGGAGAAGGGCACGATCCGCTTCGAGGGCTCGATGGACGAGATCTGGGCGAGCGCCGAGCTGCGAAGCGCACTGGGGATCGCCGCGCGAGACGACGGCGCGACCGGCGCCTGAAGCGGGCGCCCGTCGCGCGCGGCGCGACCGCCACGGGCCACGTCGCCCGGAGGCCCCCGATGGGGCGAAGGTTATGCTACGAATCTCATCGTCGTTCCCCCGCGGGACACGCGTACGGTCGTATGAGACGGGAGGTGGAGGTGGC
>JAJZSX010000166.1 GCA_021849435.1 Actinomycetes bacterium
GGTTGTTGGTTACGGGGCGAATTTGGCCTACGCCGACCTGTCGGGGACGGATCTGACGGGGCTGGATCTCTCGCTCGCGAACTTGCGCGGAGCGGAATTAACCTTCGCCAAGTTGTCAGGCTGCAATCTTTCTTTCGCCGACTTGAGTGACGCGAATGCTTTCGGGACAGACTTTCGAGGGGCCAACCTGCGCGGGGCGGTGACGCGTGACGCGTGTCTGGACATGGCGGATTTGCGCGGGGCGACATACGACAAACGACGGGTTCGAGGTGCCTTCATCTGCGACGAGCTGACGCCGGAGTATCTGCACATGTTGGGCGTCCCGTCATTGGGCGAACTGGCGGGTAACGAGAAGTCGCCGTCGCGCGCCGAACAGGCCGCTGAGATCGAGGAGGAGAGTTCCCTGCTCGAGGCGACGGCCGCACGCGCCGACGAAGCGAACAACCAGAGAGCGAGGCGCGACGTCGAATTCAACGGAGTGCCGGACACGCTCGATCAGGACAACGTACTGGCGGACGCTCTCTCGGGACACGTCTCGGCATCGCCCACCCAAACCAACGAATCTCGAGGAAGTCGTGTGCGCGACTATTCAGAACTGCTCGAAGGACTGAGCGTCGGCATCGCCAACCTCACGACTAGCGAGAAGTGGACGCAGTACCTCGACGTGCAGAGCAAGTTCTATCGCTACAGCCCCAACAACGTCATGTTGATCCTGCTACAGAATCCCTACGCCACGCGGGTGGCTGGTTACAACGCCTGGAAGGCGCTGGACCGCCAGGTGATGGCCAAGGAGTCGGCCTTACGGATACTTGCGCCTATGAGGTACAAGAGGGAGGACCCGCCCGAGGGCGAAGACGCCCGCGAGATCCGTGGTTTCAAGCTGGTGCCGGTGTTCGACATCAGCCAGACCGAGGGACCGGACCTGCCCGACGTCGTAAGCAAGCTCGAAGGTCTCGCGCCCGAGGGTGTATTCGTCAAGCTCACCGAGTTCGCGCACGGCATTGGCTTTCGCGTCGAACGGCCCGAGTCACTGGAGAGCGGGGCGAACGGTGACACGACCCACTCGGAGGGGCGAATACGAGTGGTCAGTAGCAACTCAGAGGCTCAACAAGCCAAAACGTTGGCCCACGAGATCGCTCACGCACTCCTGCACGATCCCGGTGTTGAAGCGACCAAGGATCTTGAGCGGGGCCTCAAGGAGCTCGAAGCGGAGTCTGCGGCCTACGTCATCTGCACGGCACTCGGCATGGAAACCAGCGACTACTCCTTCGGGTACGTTGCGAGCTGGGCCGGTGGTGCGCCCGAAGCTCTACAGGGCATTAAGACATCGACCGGGCGAATACAGAGGGCCGCGACGGCGGTTTTGAAGACCCTCGAGGTTGATGAGCCTGTAGTCGACGCCACGAATGACGTCAGCATTGAAATCATCGCTGAGCGCTCGGTTGACGTGGACGCAATCCTCGTCGGCGAACATCAGACAGAAGCTCTTGATGAGCTTGGGCGCATCCGAAAGATCGCCGATGCGTCCGACGGACGTATCCAGGTGATCACGGTCAATCAATCACTTGAGGTCGGTCGGTCCAATAACTACCGACCACTCTCATCTGCGGAGCTCGACGTGTTGGACGGTCCCCTCGGTATGTGGCGCGAACTCGGCGTCTGAAAGGAAGACGGAAATGACCAAACGAATTTCAATGGTTGTGACGTACGACACGGGCTCGAGGGAGTTCTTCGTTGATTGCGACACTACAGAGGTGCACTTTCCCGAAGGTCTGTGCTGGGACGATGAGACGGAGTATTGGGCGGACGAGCCCCTTCTTGTTGAGGACGTCGTACAGCGACTGGCCATTCAACTGAGTTCACCCCAGCCGTTCATTGCGGCCACGAGGGAACCAGTGGCCATCTCAACGAAATTCATTGAACTGGCGTTGAACATCCTTGATCCGGATTGCAAGTGGGGTGCGGAAGAGACGCTGGAGGTATGCGATGCGGCGGGTGACTTCCTCCGGGAGTATCCGATTACCGAATGGGAACTTGAGGGTGCATTTGCGCTGGCCGTTCAGTTCGTTCACGATTGGGCTTCGGGCGAATACCCCAATTCCGCACCCAACATTGAGCCTGCGTCCAACTTGCCACAGAGCGTTGATCACGGCCTCGATGTCCGTGGCCTCGTCATGTATGACGGTCCCACCTTCGAATGAGCGACGTTTCCGCTATCTACCGTAAGGAGGTGCAATGACAATCAACGAGCCGGTTGGGTTCATCGATTCCGTGCAACAGTCCGACCGGTCTCGTGCCCTACCCGCCGTTTGCGCCACGATGAGCCTGGCTGAGGCTGCGGTGATACTTCATATTCATCGCACCACGGCGTGGCAACTTTATCGACGCGGCGAGTTCCCCGTACCGGTCTTGAAGGTTGGTGCGAATCTGCGCGTCGTCAAGGTCCATCTGCAGCAATTCTTGGACACAGGCGAGCCAGTCACGTTGCCCTTCCGCGCTTCGGACGGCTCAGGATCATTTGCCTGCTGACTTCTTCGAATTCACGGCCTGGTCTTTAGCACGCATCTCTTTAGACTCCGCCATGATACGGCCCATGATCCCTGCGGCGACTTGGTCACTCGCTTCGACGAAGTGGGAGTAGACCGACAATGTGGTCGACGGATTCGCGTGGCCTAACCGCCCCGAGACGGTGCGGACGGGCACTCCCTCGGCAATGAGCCGGGTCGCAGCGAAGTGGCGCAAGTCGTGAAGACGCATGTGGTCGTATCCGAGGCTGTTCCTCAACGCCACGAAGTGTTTTGTCATCGCGGTGGGAGTCCAGGGAATGGAGCCGCTTGGCTCGCGGGAGAACACGAAGGCGTCTTGTGACATCTCCACGTCTAACAGTTTCGCTCGATCTTGCGCCAATCGGCGTTGTGACTCGAAGACCTCTAGAGTGTCGTCGTCGAGCGCAATGCGACGATTGGAATGAGTCTTGGTGTCCCTCTCCTCGATGCCGCCGGGAACCTCTACGATGGCGCTCTCGATGGTGAGCGTCTTCAGCTTCGTGTCGACGTTCTGCCATCGAATGGCACAGATCTCGCCGCGTCTGGCTCCGGTCGTGGCGGCGATGTGAAGGAAGTTTCCAACCTCAGGATTACGTGCGTGTGCCGCACCGAGGAGTTCGGCGACTTGATTGGGATTTGGGGGAGAGAGGTCGACCTTGGCCTGACGTGGTGGCGTGGCGTTGGTCGCGGGGTTGACCGTGATCCAGCCCCAGAGAATTGCTTGACGAAACGCCCTTCGGATGATCGCGTGGACCTGACGAACGGTTGACGCAGACAGTTGCAACCTTTTGGTGAGTTCTCGGTAAAGATCGTCCAGATCAGAGGATCGGATGCTACCGATCTTGCGAGTTCCGAGTCCCGGTGTAATCCACTTCGAGAGGAGGCTCTTATAAGTTCGTAGCGTCGTTGGACTCAGGTTTTCCTCGGCTTGCGCCAGCCATTTGGTGGTCAGTTGGTTGAAAGTGACGGCGGAAGTACCGGCGAACCGACCAGAGTCGACTTCGCTGGCAAGTGAATTGAGAACCCGCTGAGCATCCCGTTTGCTGCCGTGGACCCACTTACACTTTTGACGTCGACGCCCCGACACGGGGTCGCGCCCGGCGTCAATTCGAACTTCCCAAACGCCTGGACCCATCTGCCTGATGCCACCACTCATCATGGAATGTTACGCCAAAATCGGCATTGTGTGGTGTTAGTGTGGTGTTAACTCGGGACTTGAAGTCCAATTCTCTCTAAATACCCTGATTAAACCTAGTGCGCCGGCCGGGACTTGAACCCGGAACCTGTTGATTAAGAGTCAAATGCTCTGCCAATTGAGCTACCGGCGCGAGACGAGTCTATACCGTCGCGTCAGTACTCGAGTGGTGCGCTAGCGGTGCTGAACGGCCTTAACCTCGAGGAACTCCTCGAACCCGTACGATCCAAGCTCGCGCCCGATGCCCGACTGCTTGTAGCCACCGAACGGGGCGACCACGTTGAAGGCGCCACCGTTGATCTCCACCTGGCCGGTGCGAATCTTGCGGGCCACCTCGAACGCCTTCTCGTCGGTCGCCGCCCAGACGCCGCCCGCGAGACCGTAGGTCGAGTCGTTGGCGATGGCGATCGCCTCGTCCTCGGTGTCGTAGGGGATGATTGAGAGGACGGGACCGAAGATCTCCTCACGCGCGATGGTCATGTCGTTGGTCACGTCGGAGAAGATGGTCGGCTGGACGTAGTAGCCCCGCTCCAAGCCGGGCGGGGGAGTGACCCCTCCGCAGAGTAGGCGCGCACCTTCGTCGATGCCCGTGGTGATGTAGTCGCGGACCCGTTGGAGCTGCGCGGCGCTCGCGAGCGGCCCGAGCAGACTCGACCCGGTCACGGGATCGTCGGGCTGTAGGCCGGCCGCGGCAGCGACCGCCGCCTCCTCGACCTCGGCCAGTCGCGAGCGGGGCACCACCATGCGGGTGAGCGCCGAGCACGTTTGACCCGAGTTGAGGTAGCACTTGAAGACGCCATCGGTAACGGCCTTGGCGATGTCGGCGTCCTCGAGGATGACGTTGGCCGACTTGCCGCCGAGCTCGAGCGAGACGCGCTTGACCATCTCCGAGGCAATCTGCATGACGCGCTTGCCGGCCCTCGTCGATCCGGTGAAGGACACCATGTCCGTCTTGGGGTGCGCGACGATCGCCTCGCCGACGACCGGCCCGAGACCCGTTACCAGATTGAAGACGCCGTGGGGCAGTCCGACCTCGTCGATGATGTCGGCGAGAAGGAACGCGTTGAGCGGGGCAACCTCACTGGGCTTGAGCACCACGGTGCAGCCGGCCGCCAACGCGGCGGCCACCTTGTTCGCGATCTGGTGCAAGGGATAGTTCCACGGCGTGATCGCCGCCACCACGCCCACCGGCTCGCGCAACAACGTCGAGTTGCCGACCTCCTCTTCCCACACGTACTCGGCCGCCCGTCGTGCATTGTCGGCGAACGTCGCCGTGGGCAGCCCGACCTGGATGCCTTTGGAGAGCATTAAGGGCATGCCCACTTCGTGGGCGATGACCAGGGCGATGTCGTCGTCACGTTCGGCCAGCTTCTCCGAGATGCGAAGGAGGTAGTCGGAGCGCTCCTTAGCGCTCGTGTTGGACCAGGCGTGGAAGGCCGCGGCCGCGGCCTCGACGGCCAGATCGGCCTCGTCGACCGTGCCCACTGGCACGGTTCCGTAGGCCTCGCCGGTAGCCGAATCAAAGACGGTGAACGTCTCGGCTGAGGTCGCGCGTCGCCACGAACCATCGATGTAGAGCGAGTCGCGTGCAATGGTCATGGATCCCCCTTCGACCCAGAAATCGGGCCCTCGGTGGAGAATCTACACGGGCCGATCGTTTCCTCGACCGGGCCCTCTGGCGGCGCCGGGAAGCGTCGCGGCTCCCGACAACCAGACGACTTGGGGTGAGCGACGGGGGTCGAACCCGCGACCTCCAGGACCACAACCTGGCGCTCTAACCAACTGAGCTACGCCCACCAAGTCCCACCAGTATGGCACAGGGCCTGGCTCGGGCCCGTGCCGCGGGAGTTGCGGCTTCGTTCACTACGCTTCGAGTACGCCCCTGTAGCTCAACTGGATAGAGCAGACGGTTTCTACCCGTCAGGTTGCGGGTTCGACTCCTGCCGGGGGCACCACGGGTTAGCGACACAACTAACCGCTTCGCGGCGACAAAACCGCCGACGAGTTATCACCATCATCCAAGGTAGGTGTAACACGTTGTTGCAACCGCCCGCGAAGGAGGCGAGGGCGCTTTGAGGCGTGCACTACGTGAAGCGCTGATCGTTTGCGGGCGATTAGAGGTGTGCCGGCG